>DATDEV010000300.1:0-5854 GCA_036522995.1 Polyangiaceae bacterium | reverse complement strand
GCGGGGCTTCGATCGGCACCGGGATCGGTCCCAACCGCATTTCCACCGTGCTCGGCATCACCAAGGCTTACGCGACGCGGGTCGGCTCCGGCCCGTTCCCCACGGAGCTGAACGACGGAGACGGCCAGCACTTGCGCGAGGTCGGGGCGGAGTTCGGCTCCGTTACCGGGCGTCCCCGCCGCACGGGTTGGCTAGATTTGCCGGCGTTGCGCTACGCGTCGCGCGTGAACGGCATCGACGGCCTGGCGCTCACCAAGCTCGACGTGCTCACGGGGCTTTCACGCATCCAAGTGTGCACGGCGTACGACACGCCCGAAGGTCGCACCGACGAGTTCCCGATCGACTACTTGGACGTGCCCGGCGTCGTGAAGCCCGTCTACCAAGAGATGCCGGGCTGGAGCGAGAAGCTGGACGGCGTGCGCGTGCTCGACGAATTGCCCAAGGCGGCGCGCGCCTACGTGCGCTTCCTCGAAGAGGCAGTCAAAGTGCCGCTGTACCTGCTGAGCGTCGGTCCGCGCCGCGGCGAGACGATCGTGCTGCACAATCCCTTCGTCGGTCGGGCCGCAGCGCCGTGAGCCCGGTCTGGGCGCTCCCGCTCCTGATCGCGATGCAAACGCGATCGGCGGGCGTGTCGCCCCGACCCGTGGCTTGGGCCGCCCAGAGCCCCAGGCCGCCGGCTTGCTCGTCGGCGCCCGGGCTGTGGGAGGTCTCGCGCAGGGCGCAAGTCGAGCGGCATTGTCGCGAGCTCGCGCGCGCGCAAGCGTTGCTCGAGCGCGCTCCGGAGCAAGCCTTGGCGCGCTCGACGGCGCTGCTGATCGAAGCGCCGGAGCTGCTGCAAGCGCGCATCCTGCACGGCCGCGCCAGCTTGCGCCTGGGCCAGACCAGCACGGCTCTCGCCGACCTGGCGCCGCTGCTCGAAGCGGAAGCGGGCGCGCTGGCCGATCCGGCCACGCTCCAGGACGGCGGTCGAGCCGCGCTGCGCGAGGGCAACCTGGCGACGGCGGCGCGCTTCTATCGCAAGCTGGGGAGCAGCGCCGCGCTGCTGCCCGAGCGGCGCCAGCAGGTCGTGGCCTACGTCGAGATCGCGGCGGTGCTGCTGGCGAGCGCGAGCCCGCCGGGGGACGAAGCGCTCGCCTACCTGCGCGAGGCGCGACGGCGTTCGGCGGGCAGCGGTTTCACCAGCCTGGTGGTGGCACTGACCGGCTACGCCTGGCTCGCTCAGGGGCGCCAAGCCGAGGGGCACGGGGCGCTGGCCGAGATCAGCCGGCCTAGCGAGCTCGAGCTGATCCAGAAGCGCGGTGATATTTGGCTGCCACCCGGGCTCTTGCCCGCGGTCGTCGCTCGCATCGGAGCGGTGCGCGCGCGCCCCACGAGCAAGCGATGACCAGGCGGCTTCTGGCCGTGCTGCTCGGGCTGCCGCTCGTCGCCGGCACGGCGCAAGCCGCCGAGCCCACGCTTTGGCAGCGGGCTCGCGATCCCGGAGCGACGATGCGCGAGCGAGCGCGCCTGCGCGCCGAGCAGCTGTTCGATCAGGCTGGCGACGCGCGCAGCGACCCCGAGCTGTTTCGTCAGCTGCTGCTCGGCGGAGCCTCACTGCTCGAGGTCGTAGGCGACGTCGCCCGCGATCCGTGGCGAGCGGTCCTGCTCGGCAGGCTCCTGCTCGAGGCCGAGTCGGAGCGCAAGCAGCAAGCCATGCAGCTGATCGAGGGGGGCCTCAGCGGTTTGCCCGACTCCGAGTTCAAGCGCCAAGCCTGGTTCGACCTGGGCGTGGCCGCGCTGCGCAGCCGGCAATACAGCCGCGCGGAGCGCGCCTTCAGCGCCGGGCTCGCGCTCACCTGGGACCTCGACGATCGCTCGATCACCCATCGCAACCGAGGTCGCTCGCGCATGCTGGCGGGGCAGTTGACGGCAGCGGTCGGTGACTATCGCGCAGCGGTCGCGCTGGCTCGCTCGAGCGACACCCTGGCGCTCGGTCGCTTCGGCCTGGGTGTCGCGCTGGAACGATCGGGCGACTACCCACAGGGTATGCAGGAGATCGCGCGGGCGGCCGCCATTCGCTTGCCGGTTCCGCCCTATCCGGCCGAGAGCGTGCTCGATTGGTCCGAGCTGATCTGGACGCCGGACTACGAGGTTTTTTACGTCAAAGCCCTGGTCGCCATGTCCGACGCGGCGCAGGCCAGCTCTCGCGAGCAGGAGGCGGAAGCCTACGCAGAGGCGCTCCGAGGCTGGGAGCTGTACTCGGCTTCGGCAGCTCAGGACCGAGCGCCGTTCCAGTCGAACGCGCTCCGACACCAAAAGCGCTGTCGTGAAGCGCTCCAGCGCCTCGAGCGCTCACGCCGCGTACGGTAGAACGGGGCTAGAGCCCAGCACGCGCCGCGCGCCTTCCGCGTCCTCGACCGCCTCGAACACGGGCCTGAGGTGCGGGCTGCGGTCAAGCTCTCCGAATGCGCCGCTGGCGGCCAGCGAGCGCGCCTGCGGACCGTCGAGCACGATGAACACGTTGCGCAGGCCGTCGCCGCCAGCGGGGGCGTCGATCACGTCCACGATCTTGGAGCGGTCGAGGTGCAGCTCCTCGCCGCGGCGCTGGATGAGCACGCGCTTGTCGGTGATCAGGTAGCGCGTGTCGCTGATCAACTTGCCCGGGCGGATGATGGTGTCGTAGGCGATGTAGCCGCCGATGACGAGCACCACAGCCACGGCCAGGAAGATGCCCGTTGCGAGCGCCACGAACATCGGTGACAGGTAGGGCAAACCGCCGCGCGCTACCTTGGCCAGCGTCGAAAATGCCCGAAAAATCATCTCCAGGCCCACGAACACCAGGCAGCCAGAAATGGCCATCAGCAGCCACTGGCGCTGACCGTGCGGCAGGAACGCGCGCAGCTGCTGGCGTGGCTGAGCCGACCAGATGACGCGCTCGCCCCGATCCAGCCGCTGGGTGATGGGCATCTCGGCGCTGCCGAGGGGAGCCAGGTCTTCGGCACCGCGAACGATCGCCCACACGCGGTCGGGCGCTGCGATACCGGGCAGGCGCAGGAGCAGGCGGCGGCGCAGGGCGCCGGTCGGAACCGCGCGCACGAGCTCGAGGTCTCCGGTGTCCGGTTGATCGGCGTCCCAGTAGATGCGAGCGAAGCTCACGGCGCTGCGCTGGATGCTGCGTCGAAAGGGCCCGAACTGCACCACCACGCGGTGCTCGGTGACGACGTAGCGCGCCCGCTCCATCACCATGCGCGGCACTGTGCGCAGTGCGATGCCCAGCGTGGTGGTCCAGAACGCGAACAGCACGGTGCCGGTCGGGGTGAGCTGCAGCACCAGCGACGTCACCAGCGCGAACAGCAGTGAAATGAGGCTGGTCGCGAAGCACAACCCCGAGAGCGCACGAAGCAGCGCCGACGGTCGAACGGATTTCGGACGACCGGTCCAAACAATCCGCTCTCCATACAGCGAGTCTCGCGCCACGAAAGCTCCTCGAGGGAAGTAACGACCAACTCCCCTTAAACTTGCGCTCTGCAGGCTCTTCCGTCAACGCCGGAGCTTGCCTTGCAGTAGGGCTGCACGCCCTCAGCTGCCTGGCGAGACGAAAACGATCTCTACACGCTCGTTTCGCGCGGCCGCGCCGGCGCGATCGGGAGGAACCACCGGGGAGGAGCTGCCGGCGCCGCGAGCTTCGACACGGGTCGCGCCGCCAGCTTTGAGCGAATCGACCAGCTGAGCGCCGAGGCCGTCGTCCTTGGCGCCCGCGCGTCCATCCTTACCATGCGTCACGACAAGAACCGGAAACGCTGCGTGCGCCTTCGCAACACGTCCTAGCTCCGCCAGCTTTTCGGTCGCCTTAGCGCTCAGCTTGCCTGCCTCGCGAACGGCGCGCAGCGTGACGACCACGCCGCGGTCGTCGCGGAAGGGTAGAAAATCGGCCCGGCTGAGCTCGGCGAGCAGCGAGTCGGACTCGCCCTGCGAGGGGCTGGCCTGGGCGCGAGGGCGGCGCGCCAGCGTGAGCTCGCGCAGGCAATCCGAACGCAGCGCGGTGGCGTCGTCGATCGGAGCGGGACCTGCGGCGTCGAGCTTGCCGCGCAGCTCGTCGCCCTTGGCGAGCAGCGGGCCGAGGGCACTGCGACCCGGCTCCACGAGGCGCGCTGCCACGCACAGCAACGACGCTTGGGTCACGATGGCGCGTCCAGCTTCACGGCGCGCCCTCTCGCGTTCGGGCGAGGCCGGCTCGTTCTTGGCGAGCGGCTCGGCGTCGCGCATGACTTTGGCGCGCAGCTCCAGGTCCGAGGTCTCGGCCGAGAGGCGCTGCTGCTCGGCTTCGAGCTGCTTCAGGCGTTCGGCTTGCTGCTTCTCGAGCGTTTGCGCCTCGGCCAGTCGGCTGTCGGCGCGCGTCAGGCGCGCCTCCACCGTGGCTCGCAAATAAGCGGCTAGCGCCTGCTCGCTCAGCACCTGAGCGGCGACCAGCTCGCCGTCGTCGTAGGCTTGCTCGGAGCGCTGACGCAGAAGCTCGGCGCGGGCGAAGGCCTGGGGGGCCAGCTTGCGCGCCTCGACCACGGCCTGACCTTCGCGCGAGCGATCGACCTCGACCATCACTTGGGGTCGCGCCGGCGTGGCGCAGCCGAGCGGCAGAAGAGACGACAGCGGTAGCAGCGCGAGCAGCGTTGCGCGGGCTCCGAGCCTCACGGCTTCGCTCCTTTTTCGTCCAGCTTGCGAAGCGCCTCTTCGGCGCGCGCGCGGCGGGCCACGGTTTGCTCGACCAGCGCCTGAGCGCGAAACACCTTGGTCTCGAGCTCCGTCGTGCGGGCTTGCAGCTGCGAAAGGCCGCGTTCGGCCTGCGCGGTCTTGTCGAGCAACTCGGCGGCCATCGCCCATTCGAGCGCTGTTTCTTCCAGCATCGTGCCGTGCTTCTGATCGCCGGCGTTTCGCAGCTGCTCGGCCCGCTGCAGGGCGGCCTTGGCCTTGCCGATCGATTCGGAGGCTACCCGTTGGGCTTCTGGTCGCTTGGCCAGAGCCGCGAGCAGCGCGCTGGCCTGGCCGCGCGCGTCCGGCACCGAGAGCGCCAGCCCCGAGAGCGTCAGCACCAGCAGCCCGCCGGCCTGCCAGTACGCGATTTTCCGTCGATTCACGCGAGAACGAAGCCATGCGACAGTCCAAAGGTCAAGGCCTGCCCCTCCGGCCTTGAGTTTTGAGGCCCCGGCCCCTTTTGGCCGCTCCAGCCTCCCGGCCCCGACGACAAAAAGCATAGCCGCGACGAAAGCGAGACCAAGATGAGCGAACGCAAGCGAGCAAGTTGGGACGAGTACTTCATGGCCATCGCGCTGGAAGTGGCGACGCGCTCGACCTGCGATCGCAAGCACGTCGGTGCCGTGGTCGTGCGCGACAAGATGATCCTCACCACCGGCTACAACGGCTCGGTGCGCGGCCTGGCGCACTGCGATGACGAGGGACACCTGATGGAGGACGGGCACTGCGTGCGAACCGTGCACGCCGAAGCCAACGCCATCGCCCAGGCGGCTCGCAACGGGGTGCGGCTCGACGGCGCGGGCATCTACGTGTCGGCTTCGCCCTGCTTCGGCTGCTTCAAGCTGATCGCCAATAGCGGCTTGAACCGCATCGTCTTCGGCGAGTTTTATCGCGACGAGCGCATCTTCAAGCTGAGCGAGCAGGTCGGCATCCAGCTCGCGCACCTGCCGATAGAGGGCTTGCTGGGGCCGGAGCCCCAGCCCGATAAGACCCCGTAGGTCTTGGAGGAAAAGATCGCGATCGGCGAGAGTAGGACCCAGCCACGAGAACAACCGGCGAGGCCGGCGAACCTTGCGCGGAGCTCACTTCTTCACGAACTACCTGGCGCTACGGCGCCCGCGTAGGC
>DATDEV010000299.1:0-5001 GCA_036522995.1 Polyangiaceae bacterium | reverse complement strand
GCTGCTGATCACGAGCTGTTGGCGAAGCGGGCACGCTGCGCGCACATCGACCTGCAACGTCGTAGTCGGCCGCACTACCGCGCCGATTGGGCGACCTACTTCACGCTCTGGTCTGATTTTTCCGTGGTCCAGGGACGTTAGTCTCGTATGTTCGAACTCATGCGGACCCGGATAGGTTGGGGAGCCTCGATCTCGCTGCTTGGGTTGTCGCTCGTCGCGGGCTGCAGCGACGGCTTGCCGGAAAGCACGGTCGCAGGTGGCGGGGCCAGCTCGACCGGAAGCACCAGCTCTACGGCGGGCAACGCGAGCAACGCCGGCAGCTTGAACCTCGGCTCGATGAGCTCCACCGGCGGAAGCGAGCAGGGCACCGGCGGCACTAGCAGCAGCGGCGGCGCAGAAGGCTGCGCTGCAGCCAACGAGCAAGCCGAGCTGTCGCCGGTTTACCTCGTCTTCCTGCTCGACGAGTCCGGCAGCATGGGCGACGGAGAAAACGGTGATCGCACCAAGAAGTGGGACCCCGTAGTCGCTGCGCTGAAGGCATTCTTCGCCGACCCGGCGTCAACCGGCATCACGGCTTCGCTCAGCACCTTCCCGCTCAACAAGAACAAGACCACCGGCCCTGCCAGCGAGAGCATGTCGCCGGACTGCAGCGCCGCCGCCTACGTACCGCCGCTGGTGACGCCGACCACGCTGCCCAACGACAAAGTATTTGCTGATGCGATCATGACGCTGGATCCCCCGAACGAGTTCGGCACGCCGACCTTCCCGGGGCTTTCCGGAACCATTCAGTACGCCGAGAGCGTGCTGGCCGAAGATCCCAAGCGCAAGGTGGCGATCGTGATGGTGACCGACGGCGAGCCCTACGGTTGCGGCCGCCAGGGTAACAACATCGACAACACGGCGATGGCGGCGCAAGACGTCGCCGATCACCTGCCGACCTACGTGATCGGCGTGGCCGACGCCGACAACAACCTGGACGACCTGAACCAAATCGCCATCGGCGGCGGGACCGACGCGGCTTTCATCGTCGACGTGCAGCAACCCGAGCAAACGCGCACGGAGCTGCTCGACGCCATCAACCTGATCCGGGGCAAGGCGATCTCGTGCGAGCTCGCGATCCCAGCCCCTCCGGCGGGCAAGCGGCTAGACCCCAACCGAGTCGACGTGCAGTTCACGCCGGACGGCGGACAGGGTGTCGCGCTCAAGTACGGCACCGACTGCAGCGGAGACACGGCTTGGCGCTACGACGACCCCGCGGCTCCCACGCTGATCCAGCTGTGCGACAGCGCCTGCAGCACGGTCAAAGCCGACCCGCAGGGCAAGCTCGACGTGGTGTTCCAGTGCAAAGACCGCGTGGTCGTGCAGTAAGCACGCGCGCGTCCACGAGCTCGCTAGAAGATGGTGCGGCGGCCGGTCGAGCTGGCGGGACGAGCGGCGGGCTTGACTTTGGGCGGCGGCGCTAGCGGCGCGGCGCTCGGAGTCGGCGCCGCGCTAGCGATCGCTGGCGTGGGCCGCGGTAGCGGCTGAGGTAGCGTCTCCGCCAGCGGCGGCGGCGCAGCGGCAGGACGCTCTTCCACGTTCCTGGCAGTCGTAGTCGCGACCGACGCGAGGCCCAGCACGAGCCCCGCGGCGGCGGCCAGCGCAATCGCCCAGTGCGAGCGCAGCGTACCACTCGCGGCGGGTGGCAAGCTGGCAACGACCGGCATGTCGCTGGGAGGCGGAGCCGAGTCAGCGCTCGAGGGCGCGAAGAACGGAGCTGGCGTAGCCGGCGGCGCGCTCGGTGTGGACAGCGCGCGCAGCGTCACCTTCTCACTTTCGCCGTCTGGTGCGGGCTCGGCTGCCATGGCCGCTTCGTCGGCAACGGCCGAGCCGTCGGCAGCCGGCGATCCGTCGTCGGCAGGGGGAGGCGGCGGCACACTGGAACGAAGGATCGGGATGTGCTCGGACGGTGGAGCGTCACCGACGCGCACGACGACCGCGTGCTGCGGAGGGCGCTTCAAGCCTGGGCGCGCCATGAAGCCACCACGGGGAGTCACCGCGTCCTCCGACTCAGGCGGGCAGGCGGGGTCTGTGCTGGGGTCGCGAAATGGCGGGCGCATGGGCCGGACTCTCCGCTTTTGCCGTGGCTCGAGCGAACGGGCAAGAAGGTAGCAGATCTGACCACAACGTCGGCCTCAAACGCACCTAATTTTCACTGTGGCTGTCATTCCAAACTCGCCAGCCGCACCGCACCCGGGCGCGAGCTCGGCGCGAGCAGCTACCTGCACGGCGACGCCTGGAGCTAGCATGCCGCCCGCCGCGCACGACCCCATGAGCTCAGTAGTAAGCCCGAGCACCTCCTGTGCGGAGCGTTTCGTGATCGACGCGCGCTATGTCGAGCCCAGGCCGAGCGGCATCGGCCGCTACGTCGAAGCGCTGCTCCATCGCCTGGCGACGCTCGCGCCCGAAGCGGAGTTTCGGTTGTGGACGCACCCAGCTCGCCCCAGGCTGGTGGAGCTGCCCAACGTCATCTGCACCCCGGTCCGTGCCCCGGCCGACGGCCTGCGCACGCTGCTCGCGCCGCTGCGCCTGGGCCGCCTCGAGCCCGGCGACCTGATCCACTTTCCGCACAGCCTGCTCGGACCCCGCTTGCCTTGCCCCAGCGTCGTGACCATCCACGACCTGATGTGGCTCGAGCAGCCCGAGCTCGTCGACGGGCGCCCGCTCATGCGCCGCATTCGCCAGCACTACTATCAGCAGGGCATGCGCTGGGCGATGCGCCACGCCACGCGCATCATCGCCGTTTCCGAAGCGACGGCGGCCCGCATCCGGGCCGTCTCGCCCGAAAGCTCCGCGCGCATCGTGGTGACTCACAACGCAGCGGATGCGACATTTCACCCGCCGCGCGACGCGGCCGCTGCCGCCGAGCGCGCCCGGGCGGTGCTGGGCAGCGCCGCTCCTTACTACCTGGTCGTGGGCAAGAACGAGCCGTACAAGGGGCACGAGCTGGCGGTTCGCGCCTTCGCGCGTGCGGCGCGGCCGGAGGAGCAGCTCGTGCTCGTGCAGCGCAATGGCGCTGGGCAGCAACTGGCCGCGCTTGCCGAGCGACTGGGCGTCGCGTCGCGCTTACGCTTCGTCCCCAGCGTGTCTGCCGAGGATTTGGTGGCTCTACTGCAGTCCGCGCACGCGCTGCTCCAGCCGTCTCTGGTCGAAGGCTTCGGCATCCCGGCGCTCGAGGCCATGGCTTGTGGCTGTCCGGTCGTGGGCAGCGACATCCCGGCGCTGGTGGAAGTGCTGGGCGGAGCCGGGCTGCATGCAGCGGTGGGCGACGCCGACGCGCTCGCCAGCGCCATGCAGCGCCTGGCAGAGCCGGGGCTCCGCTCGCAACTGGTAGAGCGCTCGCTGGCCCGGGCGCAGGACTTCGACTGGGACAAGACGGCCCGCGCGACGCTCGCCGTCTATCGTCAGGCCGCCACCGCGGCCGCGGGGCGAGCCTAGCCATGCTCGACGTGGTGGTGGACATGTCGGTGCTCAACACCGAGTCGCGCGAGCGCGGCATCGGGCGCTACGTGCGCAGCCTGTGCCACGAGCTTTCTCAGCGTGAGCGCTGGCTGAACAAATACCCTGGGCTGCCCGGGGCGGAGCTCACGCTCGCCGGGCTGGTCCGACACCGCGGCAAGCTGGAAGGCGCGCTGGATCCGAGCCTCGGCTTCGGCGGCGACTACGGCATCGACACCTCGGGTTTGCACTACCAGCGCCACAAGCTCGAGCGCCGCCTGTTCATGGGCGGACTGCTCAAGCGGGTGCAGAGCCGCCTGGTGCACCTGCCCGATCCGCCCGGCACACCGTTCGATCGCCGGCAGCCGCGCATCGTGACTTGTCACGATCTGATCCCCCTGATGCTTGGCAAACCGTACCTGCTACCCGTGCCGGGTGGCCACGCCCTGCAGCGCGCGCGCGACGAGGCTCGCTACAAAACGGCGTTGCGGGTGATCGCCATCAGCCAGGCGACGCGGCGCGACCTGGTCGAAGCGCTGGGCATCGCGCCCGAGCGCATCGACGTCGTGCATCACGGGGTCGATCACCAACGCTTCACCGCGCAAGCCGAGCCGGCCGAACGCCAGCGCGTGGACGAGGAGCTCGGCCTGAGCGGTCCCTACTTGCTCTACATGGGCGGCGGCGATGCACGCAAGAACCTGCCGCTGTTCGTGCGCGCCTATGCCCGCAGCCAGGTCTGGCGCGACGTGAGCCTGGTCCTTTCGGGACCTCTCTCCCAGAAGCAGAGACAGCGCGTGATGCAGGCCGCCAGCGAGAGCGGCGTCGAAGCGCGCGTCAAGCTGCTGGGCTTCGTGCCTGAAGCGCTGCTGGCGCCGCTGTACCGTCAGTGCCTGGCCCACGTTTTCCCGTCGTCTTACGAGGGTTTCGGGCTCACCTTGCTGGAAGCCATGGCCTGCGGCGCGCCGACCCTGACCACTGCCTTGTCGGCGCTGGGCGAGGTCGCTGGCGACGCCGCGCTCACGCTGGCTGAGCTGAGCGAGGAGCCGTTCGCCGAGCAGCTGCGGCGACTGGTATCGGACAGCGAGCTGCGTTCCGAGCTGCGGCAGCGCGGGCTGGAGCACGCGGCGCGCTTCACGTGGGAACGCTGCGCCGCCCAGACCCTGAGCTGCTACCAGCGCGCTCTCGAACAGGTGGGAACGTGAAGGCGCTCTGGGCTCGCGCGGCGGCGGCAGTAGGTGGCCTGGAAGCGCGCTTGCGCAGCCCACGCCTGGGCGCCTTCGAGCCGAGCCGCTACGTGTGGAGCCGCGGACTGGCGCTGCTCTGCGACCACAACGGCGGCCTCGACTTCGTTCGCGGGCAACGCGGCGGGCGCGCCGCCCTGCGCTTCGATCCGCGCGCCTTCGAAAGCGTGCGCGACGGCGACCTGGTGTGGACGCGGCTGATGGCTTTGCCCCAGTTCCTGGAGGAAGCATTGCCGCGGATCACGGCTCGCTTCGCGCTCGTGACCGGCGACGAAGATTGGTC
>DATDEV010000298.1:0-3052 GCA_036522995.1 Polyangiaceae bacterium | reverse complement strand
CGCGCGTGCTACTGAGGTGAGCATGGGAGCGCTCCGGACACCCGTTCCGCGAGTCCCTTCGCGGCCCGAGCTCGAGGTCGACGAGGGCGCGCTGGAGCTGTCGGAGGTTCCCGCCGCAGTCGTGTGCGCGACCTGCGGCTTGCCCGACTGCAGTTGTGAGCTCGATCGTCCTTCGGCCTTTTCGGGCGTGATGGCCATCGTGCCCTGGGAGCGCCCAGGCGGTACGGTGCTGGCGCGGCTGTGGGCCACGGCCAAGCTCGGCACGCTCTCGCCGGCCGCGTTTTTCGCGGCGCTGCCGCCAGGGGGAGTCGCCGCGCCGCTGGCCTTCGCCTGCCTGGCCGAGCTGCTGGCTGCGCTCGGCCTGTGCGTCACGTTCGGAGGCGCGGCGCTGCTCGTGCTACCGGCGCTCGGGGCGGAGCTGGCGGACAACACCGAGCTGCGCGCTCTGCTGCTGCGCTCGCTGCTCTGGGGCGTGCCTGGGCTGTCGCTAGCCATGGTCTCGCTCCACACCGCCCACGGCCTGGCGCTCGACGCGGCAGCGCGTCGCGAAGGCTCGCACCATCCGGGCCGCGGCGTGCGCTTCGGGCTTTACAGCTGCGGCTGGGACCTGGTGACGCTGCCGCTGGGCTTGCTGCTGCTCATGCTCACCGACGGTCCACTTTCGGCGCTGCGGCACTCGGCGCGCGGCTTGACGGCGCCCAATAGCGCAGCGCTGGCGTACCTGTCGCACGTACACCAGTTCGAACGCGACCAGGCGCTGCGCGTACTACGCCGCGCGATCACGTTGGTGTTCGTGCCGGTCGTGCTGCTCTTGATCGTGGGCTGCGCGCTCGGCCTACGTTGGGCTGCGTCGAGCTGAGCTGAAGCGGGGGCGCGCGTCGCCCCGTCTAGAACATCGCGCCGAGCTCGAACGAGAGCGTGTATTGACGGTCTTCGTCCATCAATGCTGCCTCGTCGACGCCGTCGGTTTGGGCGTCGGAGGGCGGCACGGCGTCGATCAAGAATTGACCGCCGAGCATCACCATCTCGTAGCGGTAGTTGAGCCCGAAGATCAGCCGGTGGCGCTCGAGCCGGACGTTCTGAAAGACCGCGTTGTTGTTGAAATCGAGGGGGGAGCCGCCGTTGCACACCGGTTGGCCGTCGTTCGGCTCGTTGCCAGAGCCGGTGGCCGCGTTCGGGTCGGTATTACCGGGTACGTCCTGACCCTTGTAGTTGCAGTAGCGGATTGCGTCCGTGCTGGGCGTGAGATCGATCAGGCCCGAATCGGCGAAGATCCACAAATACTGATAACCGACATACGGAGTTAGAATCGACGAGTCTTGAATCGGTAGTGGCTTGCTGATCTGCACGTCGAGGCCCACCACCGTCATCTGGAATTGCGGGGTCCCGGTGATGGTGCGCACGCCCCCGCCCACCGCGATGTCGGGCAGCACGCCGCCCAGGCCCGTGCGAAAGCCTTCGAGCAGGCTCACTCGAACGTCGGCCCCGCCGGAGAGGATGCTCGTTTTGGGCATGAAGCCCACGGTACCGGTGAGCTCCAGGCCAAAGCCAAAGCTCTTGCGGAACTTGAGCGAGTAGAGCTGCAGCAAATCCTGCGGCGTGGCGTTCTCGGTCGAAGAGGAGTTGTCCGACGGGTTGACCGGACCCTGCGTCCCGCGCTTCCAGTACTCCGCGTCAGACGAGATCTTGGTGTAGTCCGCCTCGATCGACAGGTGGAAGCCGCCGTAGCCGGTCGTGCGAGCCGAATGCATCGCGTTCGGGGCAAGGGCAAACCCGTACTGATTCATCAGCCGCTTGAAGGCGACGTGATCCGGCTTGCAGGCGCGACTGGAGGCAGGCGGGGCGGCGTCATTCCAGTCGCCGGCAGCCGACTTGTGACAGCTGGGGTCCAGGACCAGCCGCTCGAGGGCCGGGTCCATGGGATCCGCGCTGGCCACGCTGACGCAGGTGACGAGGGTGGCTACGACACAAGCGGCTAAGCGTACGCGCATCGGGCGGTCCGTCGGGCGAGGCTACTTGCCGCCCCCGACTTGCGTCAAGCCGAGGCAAATCGAGGGTAAGCTAGAAGCTTCCCGCTGGCCGACATGAGCGATAACCCCGATACGACCTCGCGAGCGCCACGACTTCGTTCACAGCCCATCGAGCGGCCTTTCCACATCGTGCTCGTGGAGCCCGAGATTCCACCCAACACGGGCAACGTGGCGCGACTGTGCGCGGCCACACGCTCGCCCCTCCATCTCGTAGGCAAGTTGGGCTTTCGCATCGACGAGCATGCCGTTCGGCGTGCTGGCCTCGACTACTGGCACCTCGTCGACGTGAAAACGCACGACAGCCTGGAGCAAGCCGAACAGGCGATCGACGCGGAGCGTCCCTTCGGCCGTGTGCCGCGCCACTACCTGTTCAGCGGACACACCACGCGCAGCTACTTGGATGTGCGGTTCGAGCTCGGCGATGTGCTGGTATTCGGCAAGGAGAGCGTGGGCTTGCCAGAGGAGCTGCTGCGCAAGCGCGAAGGCGACGTGGTGGGCATTCCCATGTCGGGGCTGGTGCGCTCGCACAACCTCGCCAACTCGGTGGCGATCGCGCTTTACGAGGCGTTGAGGCAGACCGGCGCGCTTTCGCTCAACACGACCGAGTCGGGACGAGACGGCAGCTAACGCACGCTCACGGTAGGAAGCGCGGCGCGGAAGTCGGCGTGCACACTGCGCGAATCGCCTGGGCCGAGCTCCACGGGCGCCGCCACTGGCTCGCCGAATGTGGGCGAGCGAAAGGTCACCCTGTAGATGCCGGCGGGCAACTTGAGCTGCCGCACGGGGGTGTCGAGCGTTTCAGAGACCTTGGGGCCCACGACCGTGACCGTGGCCGGAACATCGGCGGTGAGCTTGAGCAGCGCACCCGCGCTGACCGCCTCGAGCGGTGCGACGGAAGACGCGGAGGGCGCCGTCGAGCCGCCACGGGGCGCGCCGCCGGCCGTCGACCGCGCAGGCGCAGTGTCGGGCTTGGGCGCTGCTAGCGCCCCCGAGACCGTGCCCGCCGGTGGCGCTGCCGACGC
>DATDEV010000297.1:0-2519 GCA_036522995.1 Polyangiaceae bacterium | reverse complement strand
TGAAGGGTAAGGACTTCGCCCGCGCCGAGCGCGTGTTTCGCAGGGTGCTGGTTTTCGACGCCGCGAATTCCGAAGCCAGCGCGGGCTTGAGCACCTGTTTGGTCAAGCTCGGCGTGGGCGTGAAATGAAAAGCGACTCTGCGCGCACGCGCCCAGAAATTTGGAGCGCAGGGCACACTCATCGTCTGTAGTCGAGGCGCGGTCGATGAGTCTCTCATCGGGTCGGCGGCAACGGAGAGCATGTCTATCGATCCATTCCCTTGTCCCAAATGTGAAAACGACATGTTCCCGGGCGCGCGCTTCTGCATGCGCTGCGGAACGCGCTTGGAAGCCGGCGGAGTCGTGGAGACCAGCACTGGCGCGACGCCGCCAGGAGTCTCACGGCCATCGGGGCCTCCTGCGCCCGATCCTTGGGTATCGGTGCCTCGTGACTTCGGCCTCGAAGCCATCGAGCTCTCCTTCCAGGAGATGACCAAGGAGGAAATGGCCGGTGTTGCCGCAAAGCCTGCGCTGCCGATGGCAGCGGAAGTAGCCGCCGTGGTGCCGACAACGGCCATGCCGGCACCCGCCGCGGTGCAGCGACCCGTTGCGCCGAAGCTGACGGCTTCAGCGGTCCTGGCCGCACGCCCTTTTTCGGAATCAGTGAGTGATGCGAGCAAGAGGAGAAACGACGGGATGGCGGAGTATTCGAGAGAAGAGGTGCTCAGGCGCGTGCGCTCCAAACAGAGCCTGAAACGCGCCGGCCTGGCCGGCGTGGATCTGTCAGGGGCGAACCTGGAAGGCGTCGACTTTTCTCGCGCTGACTTCGACGGCGCAAACCTCGATGACGCCAATCTCACGGGTGCGGTGCTCACGAACGCCAGCCTGCGTGGGACGTCGTTGAAGCGGGCAAATCTGGAACGGGCGAATTTGGCCAGAGCGGATCTCGAAGGAGCCCAGCTCACGGACGCTCGCCTGTCGCTGGCGTGTTTCGATCGAGCCTCGTTGCGAGGGGCCAGCCTCGACCGCGTGAGGCTGGTGGAGGCGAGCTTGAGCGGAGCGGAGCTCTCGGACAGCCAGTTGTCGGCGGCCGATCTGTCGGCGGTGGATGCTCGCCACGCTATCTTCAACGGTGCGGTTCTGAACGGGGTGCGCTTCGAGGGAGCCAAGCTGTTCGGCGCCACCTTCGACGGCGCGCGGGTAACGACGCCCAGGCTGGAATGGCTCGACGTGAGCCCAGCCGGTGACGGCAGCCAGCGCCTCGATCCCGAGCGCGCCTACGCCTTCCTCGGCGGACGGCGCGAAAGCATCGCGCCGAAGATGCGCTACTTCGGCAAAGGCGACGTCTTGCGCGATGCCACGCTCGAGTTCGGAGAAGGCTCGGTCATTCACATCGACAGCCGCTTCGAAAACTGCTTGATCGCGCTCGGTGACGGCGCGGAGCTGACCATCGGTAAGAGCGGTGTGCTGAAGGCCTGCGAAATCGTGGGTAACGGTTGCATCACCGTGCATGGCCGCTTTTTCGAGCGCAGCAGCCCCGGCATCAGCGGTGCTCGCAGCGTGACCGTCAGTGGTAGCGGGGCCATGGTCGGCGGCTTGGAGCAGGCCGAGGGTGCCACGCTGTTCGCTTTCGAGCCGGGCTGTCGGCTTCGCGTGAAAATTTTGAAGCCGCGCTTTCGCGCTGCGGCGGAGTAACCGAGGAGAATCATGGCCAGCACCGAACGTCCTACCGCACCTCAAAAACACACCGTGGTCGAGGAAGGCTCGAGCTTCAAGGGCACGCTAACCTCGAGCTGTCCCATCCACGTGCACGGTCGCATCGAAGGCGACCTCGAAACGCCTTCGCTCACGGTCAGCGCTACGGGCGTCGTGCACGGCAAGGTCAAGGTCGGCATGGTTCGTTCGCAAGGCGAGCTGGCCGGAGAGTTCGACGCTGACAGCGTGGAGCTGGCAGGGGCGGTGCGCGACAACACCGTGATCCGAGCGCGGTCGCTGGAAGTGAAGCTCGCCAGCACCCGCGGCAAGCTTCAGGTGATCTTCGGCGAATGCGAGCTGGCGGTGGGCGACGAGCCGACCGAGCACGACCTGGTGCCGCCCCCCGTTCTGATGGAGGACTCGCTGGCGCTCGGCGCGCCGCCGATTCCCGAGCTGCAAGCCAGCGCGAGCGAGGCCGTCGCGCAGCCCGTGGCTGCGGAAGAGGAAGGCGACGAGCCCGACGACGCGATGGAAGCCGAGGGGCTCGCCCCCCCACAAGCCGAGGGTGGTAGGCGCCGCCGCAAGCGCCATCAAACCAACGGCGACCTGCCCAGAACAGGCTGGTCCCAGCCGCCTTCGCAACCGCCCCCCGCTAGCTGAGTAGTCGCTTACGCTCCTCAAAATCCTGCTTCGATGCCGACGCTCGGTAGGACGACGGGGCCGGCGGTGCGTTCGCGGCAGACTTCGCCGCAGTCGAGGCGTACGACCTCTTTGGTCGAGGTCGCGTTGAGGATTTCGGCAATCAGCCCCCAGTAGCCGCTCTGGCCGAGGCGAAAGCGCTTCTCT
>DATDEV010000296.1:0-2927 GCA_036522995.1 Polyangiaceae bacterium | reverse complement strand
TTCGACCTTGCTGCGCGTCACGCTGGGCGAAGCGCGCAGCGCACCCTGATACGAGACCAGCAGGTGGCGCGCTGCGATCTCGGTCGGCTGGGAAGCGAGCTCGACTTCGCTCGGCTGGCCCGCGACGGGCGCAGCGCTGGACGACGGCGCGCTCGGCGGAGTCGCCACGCGCGGCGCCTCCCCCGGACCATCGAAGGTGGTGACCACGCAGCCTGGCAATAGCGCCAGCAGCACGAGCGAGCGTCGGCCGAGCAGCTTCATGGGTGCGCGAATGGCTTGACTGCTTTCTTGGCGGCCGGAGCTGCGGGCTCGGCGGCGCGTTCGGGCTCGATCGGCGCGGCGGGGCCGCCCACCAAGCCGAGCCCGACCAGGAAGCTCACGCTGACGAGCACGACCAGAACCGCGTAGGGCGCCCAATTGGGCAGCCACTCACTCGGCGCCGAGGCCACGGGCGCCGCTTGGTCGTCTTCGTCTTCGTCTTCGTCTTCGTCTTCGTCTTCGTCTTCGTCTTCGTCTTCGTCTTCGTCTTCGGAAGATTCTTCTTCCTCCGAGCCTTCGTCCTCGTCCTCGTCCTCGTCTTCGTCTTCGTCTTCGCCCTCATCCGGGGGCGTGACGATGGGCTGGTTGGGCGAGCTCACGGCAGCCACTGCGGCTGGAGCGGCTTCGGCAGTGGGCGCGACCGGAGCCGCAGCAGGCGCCACGCTCGGCGTGGCGGCGCCGGGCCCCGATGGTGCGGGTTGCGACGGACTCGGTGCGGCAGCGGGCTGCGATTGCGTGACGCCCTCGCGCACCAACGTCTGCTCGTCCTCGTCGTCAGCACCCCACTCGCCGTCGATTTCGTCGGTAGGGGGCGGGGGCTCGGAAACAATTCGCTTCTTGTCCTCGTCAGTCATGCGTCGATCTCCCGACTAAGCGACTTCGGCCCATGCCGACGTCAGCACCGGATCTGGCCGGCCTCTGACACTGGTCTGCAGGACGTAACGTCCATCACCGGTGGCAAACCCCTGGGTGTGCAGCACGTCGCCTGGCCAGACGGGTTTTCTGAACTGCACGCTCAGACTCTTGAACCGAGCGGGATCGCCAGCGCAGGCATGCTCCAGCACCGCGCGGCCCACGAAGCCATAGGTGCAGAGGCCGTGCAGAATGGGTCCCTGCTCGAAACCGACCAGCTTGGCGAACTCGGGATCCGCGTGAAGCGGGTTCAGATCTCCGGTGAGGCGATAGAGCAGCGCCTGCTCGGGACGGGTCGGCTGCTCCGCGCTGAAGCTAGGGCGCTCTTCCTGCCCCTCGGCGAGCTTGGGCGCCTCGCTCTTCGGGGGACGAGGACCCGCAAAACCGCCGGCGTCGCGGATGAGCAGCATCCACTCGGTGTCGAAGCAGGGCTCGCCGTTCAGGGTGGTGCGCGTCGAGAGCACGACCTGAGCGAGCTTCTTCATGTCGTAAATGCCCTCGATCTTGCCGGTCGTCAGCAGCTTGCCGGCGGGGGGCAGTGGCCGATGCACGCGCAAGGTTTGGCCTCCGTGCACGAGCCGGCTCATGTCGCAGCGTGTCTTCAGGAACAGCTGGCTGACGGGCCCGTAGGCTGGGATCACGCCAAACGTCGGCAGCACGCGGGGTCCGCGACCCTCGTACACGTAGTCGAGCTCGGCGGGAGACGCACCGACGGCCAGCGCATACAGCGCTACGGTCTTCCAGTCGTAGTCGAAGCTGACTGGTTCCGTCTCGAAGCCGACTGTGGAAGTGTCCAGGGCCATACGGGGCGGCGCCACCGTTAACGCGCCCCGCGCTCCCGCGTCAATCACGATGGAATCGCTGCCCCCACCCGTCAGTCTGCTCGACGCGCTGGCCGCAGTGTTTGCCGCTAGCGGAGTCGACCCGCGAGCCTGGGCGCTCGGTTTCGCCCGCTCCATGCCGGCGGTGACCTTGGTTCCGGCCTTTGGGCTCGCTGGGGTGCCGCCTCCGGCGCGGGTAGCGCTCGGGCTCGCCTTGGGGTTTTGCCTGGCGCCCGCGCTGTCGGCGAGCGTGACCCCAGGCGGACCGCTGCTGGTCGCGCTGGCTCGCGAGGCGCTCGTGGGCCTGCCCGTCGCGCTGCTGGCCGCGAGCGCCGTTTACGCGGCCAGCATGGCGGGCGGCTTGATCGACGACCTGCGTGGCGCGCGCGAGAGCACGACGCTGCCGGTATTGCCCGAAGGAGCGCCCTCGGTGTCGGTGCTGTTCGCCATGCTCACGGCCGTGGCATTTCTGCAAAGCGGCGGCGCTGCTCGCGTCGCGTCCACGCTCGCCGCCCCGCAGCTCGCCGCGCGCTTCTCCTGGCCAGCGGTGGCGACGGCGCTCGCTGCATCGATCGAGGTGGCGTTTGCGATCGCAGCGCCGCTGGCGGTAGCAGCGGTGTTGCTCGAGCTAGGCGGAGCTCTGGTGGCGCGGGCTGCGACGCCGGCTTTCATCGGGCCGGTGCTCGCGCCGCTCAGGTCGGTGGCGCTGCTGGCGGTGCTGGCATTGGTGTTCGAGCGCGTCGCCGAGCTGCTGGCACTGCTCGCGGCAGCTGCGCCTTGATCCTCGTGGCGAGAATTTGCGAGAATCACAGGGAGATCGGGAGATCGGGAGTGTGCGAGCGTGAATGGGCGCCAAGCCGATATAGCGACTGCGTTGCACCAAGCACCATCGTTTCGCACTGTACGTTGCGAGACAGCACGACGCGATCTCCGTGTCGAATTGGCGACCCCGCTCGTCCTCGCAGAACTCCCGATCTAGCAAGAAACTCGGCCCTGTTGCCCGCCCTCCCTGGCTTGGCGCGCTCGGCTCCATGTCGCACTTGCGACAGAGCTCTTCAATCAAATCGCGGTGGGCATCCAGCCATTCGGCTAAGTCGCAGATGCGACAAGCGCAGGCGCGCCGCGACCCCCAAATGCTCAGCCAGCGTGGCTACT
>DATDEV010000295.1:0-2721 GCA_036522995.1 Polyangiaceae bacterium | reverse complement strand
GCTCGGGGCGATGTGCACTTACTCGGTGGTGCTCTCGCTCCATGCCAAGGGCTACGAATCGGGCCTGGTGCTGGCGCTGATCACGCTGTGCCACGTCATCTCGCGCGCCGTGATCGTACCCGGCAGCGCCGGACGCGCGCTCTGGCTCAGCAGCTTGGGTTGCTTGCCGATGGTGGTGGCTGGCTACTACATCGCCTCGGCCATGCCGCAGGCAGCGCTCGCGCAGAACCCGCTGCTGCCGGTGATTTCGGCGCTGTACCTGCTGCTGTGGGGCGTGGTCACGGTCGCGATCTCGCGCCTGACGGCGCGCATCATCTATGGCCTTTCGCAGAAGGTTCGGGACGCAAGCCAGCTCGGCCAGTACACGATCGAAGAGAAAATCGGTGAAGGCGGCATGGGCACCGTGTACCGCGCCCGGCACGCGCTGCTGCGGCGTCCCACCGCGATCAAGCTGCTACCGAAGGAGCGCGCGGGTGAGCATAGCCTGCAACGCTTCGAGCGCGAGGTGCAGCTGACGAGCCAGCTGTCGCACCCCAACACCATCGCCATCTACGACTACGGCCACACCCCCGACGGCATCTTCTATTACGCCATGGAGTACTTGGACGGCGTCACGCTCGACGAGCTGATCGCCCACGACGGTCCGCAGCCCGCCGAGCGCGTGATCCACGTGCTGAGCCAGCTCAGCGGAGCGCTGCAGGAAGCGCACCAGCTCGGCCTCATTCACCGGGACGTGAAACCAGCCAACATCATGCTCTGCTCGCGCGGCGGGCAGCCGGATCAGGTCAAGGTGCTCGACTTCGGTTTGGTCAAGGAGTTCAAGAGCGACGCCGCCAATCTGTCCGGCCAAAATACGCTACTCGGCACGCCGCTCTATCTGGCGCCCGAAGCCATCACCAATCCCGACGGCGTCGATCACCGGGCGGACTTGTACGCCCTGGGGGCGGTCGGCTACGAGCTGCTCACCGGCAGCAGCGTGTTCGCCGGCGCGACCGTGGTCGAGATCTGCATCAAGCACCTGCACGAGCAGCCGCTGCCGCCGTCGCAGCGACAGCACGACGTGCCACCCGCGCTGGAGCAACTGCTCATGGCTTGCCTGAGTAAGGTCCCCGCCGAGCGGCCCCAAACGGCGCGCGAGGTTCAGCAGGTACTGGCGGCGATCACCAGCGTACCGAGCTGGTCGACGGCGCGCGCCGAGGCCTGGTGGGGCCAGCACGGCCAGCGCATCCGCGAGCAGGTCAAATCGCGCGTCCGAGCCAGCACGCCGCACCGTACGTTGGCGGTGGACTTCGGCTCGCGCAGTGCCGTAGCGGGCTAGCGCGGCGGCGGCTCGAGCTTCAGCGGGTAGGTGATGAACACGCGCCCGCCGCTCGGCTGCGGAAACTCCAGCTTGCGCAGCTCGGCCAGAATGCAGTCGACGGTGGCGGGGTCGGTGAGCTCGTCCGGCACTTCAGCCGTCTGGGCGTGCGCCACCCTACCGTCGGGCGCGACCACGAACTCGATGCTGAGATTGCCGCGCAGCGTGGGCTGGGTCTTGAGCGCGCTCTCGTAGCAAGCTCGGATCCCGGGGCCCGCCAGCCCGAGCTTCTCGTCGATGACGGCCTTGGGCAGCTTGCCGCGTGTCGGAGCGCCGGTGTTGGCGATGCCGGGCTCGATCGGTTTGGCGCCGCTGGCCGGAGGCGCGGCGGTCTCTTCTGGCTGCTGCGCTTCCGGCTCGGGCAGCGGAGGTGGAGGGCTGTCGGCCGCGACCGGCGCCGCGGGCGGCGCTTGCTCGCTCGGCGGTGTACACGCGCAGAAGAAGCCTATGGCAATAGCAAGCGTGCGCTCGATCATGAGGATTCGAGCATAGCGCGAGCGCGCTCTGCCGGATCGAAGCGAAAGAACAGGGCCAGCTCGCGGTACAGCTCCGGGTGCTCGCGCGAAAGCTCGCCCGGGCGCTCGAAGAAATGCTCGACCGCGACGGCGAAGAACTCGGGCGCATTGGTGGCGCCGTATGCGTCGAGTGTCGTCGGCTGGTGCTGCTGCACCGCCTCGTAGAGCTCCCGATACTCCGCGCTCGCTACGCGCGCCCAGGCGCCGTAGCGCTCCCAGCCGCCCAGCTCCGGCGTGCCATCCATGGCTCCGTCCTCGGCGTCGAGCTGGTGGGCAAACTCGTGCAGGACGACGTCGTGGCCGTCGTTAGCAGCATCGCCGCCCGCCCGCACCGCGTCCCACGACAGCACGATCACGCCCTGCGTCCAAGACTCCCCGAGCCGGGCCTCCTCCCCCTCGAGCACGACGTAGCCCTCCTGCCGTCGCTGCTGGACGCGATAGGTCGAGGGGTAGACGACGATGGTGTCGAGCCCTGGAAAGAGCGGCTCGTCCAGCTCGATTCGATGCAGCACGAGCAGACAAGCGCGGGCTGCGATCGTCACGCACATCGTTTCCGTCAGCTCGAGGCCACCGGCGGCCTCGAACACCTTCTCGGACATCAGCACGCGGACCAGCCCTTCCAGCTTGAGCAACTCGGCCTCGGTCAGGTGCTTGGCGAGCGGAACGCGGCGCTCGATCAGCCCGCGATACCCGTCCGGGAACGGCTGCGATAGCGCGTCCGCGCGGCTCAGTCGGCGCCACCAGTCGAACATGGGCGAAAGTCTACCACTGCTGACTGCGACGGCCTTTCGAGTTATGCCGCGACTGGCCCGATGCGCTACGCCGTTTACGATCCCCACGATCCGCGCA
>DATDEV010000294.1:0-2069 GCA_036522995.1 Polyangiaceae bacterium | reverse complement strand
GCAGACGCTGCAGGAGGAGCTGATTCGAGTCTGGCAGCAGCTGTCTCCCACGGTGATGCTCGTCACGCACAGCGTGGAAGAAGCCGTTTTTCTATCCGATCGCGTGGTCGTGATGGGCGGCGGACCCACGCACGGCGTGCCAGGACACGTCACCAAGGTCCTCCGCATCGACCTGGCCCATCCGCGCGACATCACGGGCCCCGCCTTCAACGACTTGAAGCGCGAGCTACTCGAAAGCATCCACCACCCCGCCGAGTAGCGAGTCGGGCAGCAGCGTGGGACGACGCGCTCGTCCACACATGGCATCCTGCGCTACGGCGCACCTTCGCCCAAGCGCACCCGACGCGAGTAAATCCATGCCCATCACGATCAACGGTAGCAATGTGCCGATCCGGCTTTGGGCGAACGTGCACGAAGTCGAAGCGGACGCGCTGCGACAGCTGAAGGCCGTCGCGAGCCTACCTTGGGTCGCCCATCACGTGGCCGTGATGCCAGACGTCCACGTGGGCAAGGGCGCCACCGTCGGCTCGGTGATCGCCATGCGTAACGCGGTGGCGCCCGCCGCCGTCGGCGTCGACATCGGCTGCGGCATGGCTGCCATCAAGACCAGCCTGTCCGCGTCGCAGCTGCCCGACAGCCTGAAAAAGCTGCGCCTGGCCATCGAAGACGCCGTTCCGGTCGGTCGCAACTACCACCGAGAGCCCATCTGGCAGGACAGCGCCCAGCACGAGCCCACTGCCCGCGCGCTGCTGCAGCGCTTCGTCGAGCTCGAGGCAGAGGTGCACGGCCCGATCGGCAAGGTCGAGCTTCAGCTTGGCACGCTGGGCGGAGGCAATCACTTCATCGAGGTCTGCCTCGACACCGAGCAGCGCGTTTGGCTCATGCTGCACTCCGGCAGTCGCTTCATCGGCGCGTCCCTTGCCGAGCACCACATGAGCGTGGCCAGCCACCTTTCGCACAATCAGTCCTTGCCCGACCCCGACCTGGCCGTCTTCCTGGCGAACACGCCGGCCTTCGATGCTTACCGTCGGGCACTCTACTGGGCGCAGGAATACGCGGCGCTGAACCGGGCCTTGATGCTCGAACGCCTCACGCAGGTGGTGCGTGACAAGTGGCACAAGGTCACGTTCGAGCCGGCGGTGAGCTGTCACCACAACTACGTCGCCGAGGAGCACCATTTCGGCGAGCAGCTGCTGGTGACGCGCAAGGGAGCGATCCGCGCCGGCGCGGGCGAGCTCGGCATCATTCCAGGCTCGATGGGCGCAAGATCGTTCATCGTGCGCGGCCGCGGCAACCCGGGCTCGTTCGAGTCGGCATCGCATGGCGCCGGAAGGCGCATGAGCCGAACGCAGGCCCGCAAGGCCTTCACGATCAAGGATCTGGCCCACCAGACCGAAGGCGTCGAATGCCGCAAGGACTCAGGCGTGCTCGACGAGGCCCCCAAGGCCTACAAGGACATCCGCCGGGTGATGCAGCAGCAGCAAGACCTGGTCGAGATCGTCGCCGAGCTGAAGCAAGTCGTCTGCGTCAAAGGCTGAGCGCTACGAGCGCGCCGTGCCCCGTGAGCGCGCCGACTCTTCGGAGGCGGCCACGCCCTCGTCGACCGGCGTCGCCGCGCTCGCGGCTTCGCTCGCGGCCACGCGCAGCCGCGCCGGAGCTCGACCGGCGACTCGCTTGCGCTCGCGCTGCAGAGCTGCCGCCGATGGCCCCAGACCCAGCGCCAAGCCAGCGTGCAAGGCGAGGGCCAGCCCCCAAAGAACGACCGAGAACAGCACCCACCACTCGCCCGGAGTGGTCAGAAAATTCACGGTAAACAGCAGGCCATTGAGCAGCGCGAACAGGCCTGCGTGCAGACCTAGCCAGCGACGACGCCGCGACTTGATGGCCAGCGCGGCGGCACCATCGAGCCGGGCTTCGAGCACCTCGTGGGCGGCGCGCGTCATCGCTTCGGCAGGCACCCCCACCTGCTCGCCAATCGCCTGCAGCTCCGCGTGCCCGAGATCGCTCTCGGCGCCTGGCTCGGTTTTCAAGGCACGCTCGAGGATGGCGTTTACTTCGGCTTCCGAATA
>DATDEV010000293.1:0-10143 GCA_036522995.1 Polyangiaceae bacterium | reverse complement strand
CTTCTCGTACAATACCGATCCCGATACTTGCACCGAAGTCGTCTGCGACAAGGATTCCGACTGCGGCTTACCGGAGGCCACATGTAAGGAAGGCTTCTGTTGGTGCGCCGTCGGAAAGTGCTGAGAATCACCGTCCCTCGGGCTTAGCTCGGGCTTGCCAAGTCGCAGCGGCTAGTCGAACATGGTCGTTCGTTCGACCAGCGCTGTCGGGAGCGCTTCGAGGAGGAGGCAAGGCTTGGCCATCGACCGTTCAGACTTCTTGATCCTGGTGACCACGCTGGCAGCGGGTGGTGCTGGCGGCTGGTATTTTCGCGATCGCACCCAGCCACCACCGCCACCGCCACCCGCGCGGCTAGCGGCTCCGCCGCCGCCGCCGAGCGCTGCGCCCACCGCGACCGGTCCGATGCCGGTCACGCTGCTGGATACCAGAACTGCCGACGCCCCCGCTTGTGACGATAGCCAGGGCAAGCCCGAGCAGTGCCCCAGCGTCGGCCCGTCCGACGAGGGCATGTGCCCAAACGTGATCTACAAGCGCTGCCAGGATTTCAAGACCGCGTTCAAGCCGCGCGTGGCCGAGAAGGCCGTCGCCTGTTTACGCGCGCTCAAGCCCAACGAGCGCTGCGACCCGGCGCGCATCAACCTGTGCGGTCACCTGGCGCTGATGTCGGCCTGCCCCGAACCGGTTGCGGCGCCGAAAGCACAACTACAAAGCAGCGACGGGAAGGAGCCGACCACCGTCACGCTCGCCGTGGACGCGACGGCGCCGGCGTCGCCCGTCGCCACGGCTTGCCAGAGCGTGCTCAAGGCCTGCGAAAACCAGCCGCTGGCGCCGACGCTCGCCGATTGCCGGCAGACGCTGGCAGGCCTGAACGACGTGGGTCGCGCGAGCATGGTGCAGTGCGTGAGCCAACACTGTTCCGATCGCGGGCTTTACGCTTGTGAAGCCCTTCCTCTAGGCGCCAAGTGAACCGCAGCTGGCTCAATGCCGGGCGATGCCCAGTAGTAGCGAGACGACGACCCCGAGCACCATCAGGCTGAAGAGCACCAGCGCCACCAAGCAGCCCGCCGGGCTCATCTGGCGCTGCAGCCCGCGCTCGACCCCGCTGCCGAAAGCCAGGCTCTCGGCAAAACCGGCCTTGCCGCCGCCCCCCATCGAGAGCGAGTCGTCGTCGCGCACGATGGCCTGAAACGGCAAGGTCGGACTGTGCGGCGTGATGCCGCCCAGTCGACGCACCGCCGTACCGACCGCCACCACTTCGATCAGGCCTGGTGACAGCTCGCGGATCTGCAGGCGATTACCGATCACACGCTCTGCCCCCAGCGAGCGCGCCTCCTCCTTGAGCAGCGCCAGGCAATTCTCGCGCGCTCCGTAGATGAGCTCGGTCAGCTCGCGCAGCTCGCCGCGCGCCAGCGCTGCGAAGCTGGCGCCGATGCCGCCAACCAGGCCCAGCGAGTACACGCTGGTCGCCATCACCAGCTGCAGCGGCGCGTAGCCCATCTGCGCCAGGCTGAAGAGCTCGGCACCGCTGAGCTCGCTCGTCACCACCAGCGACGGGTCGCGCGTATCGGGGCTGAAGGCGGGATGATGCGCGGCCGTGCCGGTCATCAAGAGCTCCACCACCCCCGGCCCAAACGGGCGCAGGTCGATGCGCACGTCGACCACCGCGTTGGCGCCCACGCCGGCTGCTTCGCGGCGCAGGCGAAACAGCGCCAAATGGCGGATGCGGTTGTACATTTCCGAGTACTGGCTGACCTCGCCGCGCGTCAGCGTGGAAAGGCCGCCGGCGATGCCGCGACCGATGCCCAGCGCGTAGGCAATGTTGCCCATCACGAAGCTGAGCGGCGTGTAGCCAGCGTCGAGGTGACAGTACAGCTCGGTCCCCGAGGCCGACGTCGTGAAGAAAGGCGCGCCCTGCTGCGTGGCGACGACGCCGGTGCCCTGTGACAGAAACTCGGTGTAGCCGGCCAGGGTCGACAGCTCGGTAGTCACGCCGGTGACGCCGTGTGCGCCGTGGCGGCGCGCCTCTCCCACCAGCCGCTGCATCGCCGCATGACGACCTTCGGAGATGAGGGCGGTCACGTTCTCGACCTCACCGCCAGCCAGCGTGCGAAACGAGGAGCCTATCGCGCCGGCCAGGCCCAGGCTGCGGACGCTGTTGCCGACGACGATCTCGCCGGGCACCAGCCCCTTCTGGGCCAGACAGTAGATTTCATTGCCTGAGAGGGAGCAGACCTGCACGCCCTGCACGATAGCAGGCGCCTAAGTGGCGTGGGCGATCTCGGGAGCGGTCTGATAGAACTTGTTGCGCGCCGGATTGTTGAAGCTTTCGTAGTCGATGAGGAACGGCGTCACCTCACCCTTACCGTCCTTGAAGCGCAGCGTGGCGGCCATCGGTTCCACCGAGCGGTAGCTGCTGTCGACGGGAAGGTCGTCGTTGGTCGCGCCGCCCGACGAGAAGATGGTGAAGAGCGACACGCCGTCATCGGCGTAGGTCTGGCGGAAGCCTTCCTCCACCTTTTCGTGACCTCGAAAGATGGTGTGGCACCCCAGGCGCTGCAGGAAGGCCTGACACTGCAGGCGCCCGAACGGAAAGCGCGCCGACTGATCCTGCAAGCTGGCCGGGATCACGTCGGCAGCGCTCGGATCGCTCCACATCATCTGAAAGCGGATATCCCACTCGTTCAGGCTCGACAGATCCTTGTACAGCGCCTTGATGGTGCTGTCCTTGGGGATGCCGCCGTGCACGAACAAGAACCTCTCGAACAGCAAGCTGGTCGGCATGGCGTCGAACAGCCGGATGTAGTGTTGAAACACCTCGTCGGACCAGTGCGGCTTGAGCGTATTCATGGCCTCCGACGGGCGCACGGCACCGTAAACCTTGCCCTGGTGCTCGACGTAGTACTCGTGATTGCCGCGCAGCACGTAGACGTGATCGGGGTGCTTGGCGAATAGCTGCAGCACCGAGCGCAGCACGCCCTGATAACTGAACATGCCTCGATCGATGTAATCACCGAGCAGCACCAGCTTGGGACACGGGTTTTCGTCGGGCTTGCGCTCGTAGGCGGCGATTTTGCGGATGAAGTCGGTCTGGTTGAGCACCGCCTTCAGGCAGCTGTAGCAGCCGTGCAGATCGCCGATCACGGTCAACTCGTACTCCTTACCGGCTTCGGGCATCAGCCCGTTCACGTGCCCGTCCAGGAACTCGCTGCCCGGCGCTAGCTGGCCCACGTTGGTCTTGCCCTTGAGCTTGCCGCGGCCGAGCGCGCGCTGCTGCTCCCAGATCGCCATCACGCGATCCATGAGCGTGCGGTCGCTCTCCACCTGCCGCACCAGCGCGGTGCGGTCCGCCGAGTAGTGCTGCTCGAACTGGCTGAAGAACGGGTGATCGTCGGCGCGCGTGGCGATCGTCTTGCGCGCAGCGACCGCGAACGGGCGCTCGGCGTCCGCGTCGAGTAGCTCGACCCCTAGCTCTTCGTTCAACATGTCGGCCAGCCCGGCGCGGAATTTCGCTTCTGCGGGGTGGACCTGACCGTCGGCGCTGATCAGCTCGTCGACGGTGGCCAGCAGCTGTTCCTGGCTCTGCTCGTCGAAGCTCTTGAATATCTCGAAGCAGCGCAGCTTCAGCTTGGCGTGAACGAAAGTGTCCTGGGCTTCGCCCTCGGCGACCGCCTCGGTGAACAGGTCCATCACCTGGCGATCGATGGTCTCGAACACTTCCAGGAAGTGCGTGGTGAACTTGGCGTTGAGCTCGGCCGAGAGCTTGGCGTCGAGGCCGGCGCCCGCCACGCGATGGGCTACCAGCCGCTTCACGTAGCCGCGCACGTAGTCCTTCTCCTTGGCGTCGAAATCGCCGTCGATGTACCCGAACGTCGTCAGGTAGAAGATCACCGCGCGCATCTGCTTTTCCGCCTCGGGCCCATTCGAGCTGAATGTGAGCATCGGCCCAGAATAGCCCTCGTGCCACTGCGATTGAAGCAGATGAATTGCTACGAATTCAGCGTGAAAAGCCAGGTGTGATATAGGCCGATAGTGTCCGAGTCACTGCCCACATGGACCACGCTGCCGTTCGCAGCCCTGGTGCTATCCATGGGGCCCGCCGCCCTGATGGGATGAAACGAGCGCGCGAGGCCGTGCTGATGGCCCGTCGCATGTCGCGTTTGCGACATAGAAACCTCAATGATTTTGCAGAACGAATCGCTGTGGATCGGCAAGTCGCATTTGCGACATTCGAATGCGCTCAGAGGCGCAGGTATCGCATCTGCGACTTGCTAGGTGGCTTCGGTGCTGAGCGCGATCTGATTGAAGAATTTCTGTCGCAAGTGCGACATGGCTCCCAGCACGCCAAGCCGCCCGCGGAGGCCGGCACCATTAAGTTGAGTCGCGATTCGGGAACGATTCGAAAGATCGCGACGCTGCGCCGATGCAAGGTGGCGCAACCTGCTCGTCCTCGCACGACTCCCGATCTCCCGATCTCCCTGTAAAAAAATCAGGGAGACGAACGCAGACGTTGCGTGGCCGCTACATGTCGAGCAGGTAGGCAGCGACGAGCGGGAAGACGATGGTTGCGTCCGACTCGATGATGAAGCGCGGGGTGTCGACGTCGAGTTTGCCCCAGGTGATCTTCTCACCGGGAGGCGCGCCGCTGTACGAGCCGTAGGACGTGGTCGAGTCGGAGATCTGCGCGAAGTAACCCCACGTGCGCACCTTCCACTCCAGGTCCTGGTCCATCAGCGGCACCACGCAGATCGGGAAGTCGCCGGCGATGCCGCCGCCGATCTGGAAGAAGCCGATCGAATGGTTGGCGTCGGTCTCCTTGTACCAGTTGATGAGCTGGCCCATGTACTCGGGTCCGGCCTTCATCACCTGGTAGCCGTACTCGCCGCGCACCACACCCGCCACGAACATGTTGCCGAGGGTGGAATCCTCCCAGCCCGGGACGAACAGCGGCAGGCTCTTCTCGGCTGCGGCCAGTAGCCACGAGCCCTTGGGATCGATCTCGTACTCGGGCTCGAGCTCTTTGCTGCGCAGCAGCTGATAGAAGTACTCGTGGGGAAAGTAGCGCTCGCCCTTCTTTTGAGCGCGGTCCCACAGCGCCAGCATCTTCTTCTCGATCTTTCGCATCGCCTCGTGCTCGGGGATGCAGGTGTCGGTGACGCGGTTCAGGCCCTTGTCGAGCAGCGCCTTCTCGTCCTCGGGACGCAGCTCGCGGTAGTTGGGCACGCGCCGGTAGCTGTTGTGGGCGACCAGGTTGAACACGTCCTCTTCCAGGTTCGCGCCGGTGAGCGAGATGCCGTGAATCTTGTCCTGGCGGATGAGCTCGGCGATGACCAGACCCATTTCGGCCGTGCTCATGGCCCCGGCCATGGTGAGCAGCATCTTGCCGCCCTTGGCCAAGTGGGCCTCCCAAGCCTGGGCCGCGTCGACCAACGCCGCTGCGTTGAAATGCCGGTAGTGGTGGAGGATGAAGTCGCGAACGGCTGCCATGGGTGGGGTTAAGCCCCGAGGCGTGCGGAGCGTCAAGCCACCGCGACAATCCCCAATGAACTGGGCGCTGCTTTTGCTCCTACAGCCAAGGCTGACGGGTCCGTGATAGCTTCGGAGGGTCAGCGGGAACGAGGCCCGGGTCGCTGCAGCACCGACCGACGTCATGTCCGATAGTTTCTCGAGCCCAGCCTCTGCCGCCATGAGCGGACGCGTCCTGGCGTCGGAGCTCCAGCGAGGGGTGACCTACCGGCTCGAGCGGCAAATCGGTGAGGGCGGCATGGGGACGGCGTTCCTGGCCCTGCGGCAGGCACCCGAGGGGTTGTCGCCGGTGGTGGTCAAGTTGGTGCGCCCCGCGTTTGGCCCCAACTCGGAGCGCGCCGCCAGCCTGGTGGTGCAGAAGGAGGCGGTGGCGCTCGGTCGGCTGAACGAACGCGTGCCGCCCTGCCCGTTCGTGGTGCGCTTGGTGGATACCGGCGCAGCCCGACTGCATGGCCCGCAGCAAGCGATGACGCCCTGGCTGGCCGTCGAGTACGTGCACGGTGGAGTCGAAGGCACGACGCTGTTCGAGCGCGTCGCCTATCACATCGAGCAAACCGGGGAGGCCTTCGACGGAGCGCGCGCGGCTCACCTGGTGCGCTGCCTGGCCAGCGGCATCACGGCCATTCACGGCGTCGGCGTGGTGCACCGCGACCTCACGCCGGGCAACATTCTGTGCTGCGGCTTCGGTGAGGCGGAGATTTTCAAGATCTCCGACTTCGGCATCGCTCGCCCCGCCGGCTTGAACGCAACCTTCGGCGGCGTGCCGGTCGGCACCGTTGGATACGCCGCGCCCGAACAGTGCATGCCGCACCTGGGCCCGAGCAGCGCCGGCATCGACATCTTCAGCTTCGCTTGCTGCGTCTATCTGGCGCTCACCGGCGACGAGTATTTTCCTACCGATACGCCCGTCCAGGCCATGATGCAGATGCGCGACAAGAAGCGGCGCAGCATCCTGGAAGGTCGGGCGCTGTGCCCCGAGCTGCGCCAGCGTGCCGATGCCTGCCGCGCCATCGACGGCATTCTGGCGCGTGCGACCGCGCTGGCGCCCGATCAACGGCATCAAGACGGGCAAGAGCTGGGCAGCGCGCTCGCACCCTGGCTCGCCGAAACGCGTGAACCACCCAAGCCCAGCCGGCGCTTGGTCAACAGCCTGCTCAACATGGCCGCGCCGGGCGACGTTTCGAGCTGGAGCTGGACGGTGCGCCATCCGCCTGGCGGCGACCGCGTGATGTTGAGCGCCGCCTGGGACGTCGACGGCCACTGCTTTGCGTTCACCTCGCGAGGCCCCGAGTTCTGGAACGGGCAGGATTGGGTGCCGGCCACCGACGTCGCGCGCGATCTGCCGCCCGGGATGGCGTTTGCGCGGCGCTTCGAGGCCGGCGGTTGGCTGGTCGGCGGCGCGAGCGGCACGCTCGCCGTCTACTCCACCGAAGGTGTGCGTGAGGTGGTGCGGGCGCCGGATCCGCGCGTCACGTTCTCACACGCCAGCGGGCGCTTCGACGATCTGCTGGCAGCCGTGGGCCAGAGCCCCGGCGAGCCGCCGAAGCTGTGGGCCATGGCTGCGCGGCGCTGGCTCAAGCCCTTGCCGCTCGAGGGCGTGGCCTACGTGGCGGCGCTCTTGCGCCTGGACGACGAGCGCTGGGTGATCTGCGGCAGGTTGCAGCAAGGCCAGGGATTTTGCTCGATCTACACGCCGACGCAGTGGGAGACGTTGCCGCTCCTGACCCCGCGCACGCGGGCGTTCGTGAGCGGCGCGTCGGAGCCAGAGCGCGGGCTGGCGCTGGTCGTCGGTAGCGACGGAGTCGCGCTGCGCATCGAGGGGCAAGAGGCGGTAAGCTCGGTGGCCGAAGGCGCGCCCGCCCTGACCACGGCTTCGATGGACGTTTTGGATCGCGAGTGGGTGTGCAGCGTGGGCAGGCTTTGGGTGCGCGATCCCGCCCGCGAGCTGGCGTGGCGACCCGTGTGGCACGACGCCAATTGGGAAGCACCGTTCGTGAGCATGATCGCCGACGCCGGGATGGTGGTAGCGATGACGGCCGACGGCGCCATCCTCGAGGGTCGCGCCGGCTGGCGCTCCGTCCACGGCCACGGCCGCGGCAGCGGCGAAATCCGCCCCCGCCGCTCCCTCCGCGCCTAGTACGAAAACATACGGTGTAAAAAAATCTGGGTCCGCTCAGTGCCTTTGGGTAGGCCGAGTCGCCGTATGTCGCGAGGCTGCCCAGCTGGGCAGCCGGGGACCAGGCCTCCACCCCCTTAGAAGCTCACGGCTAGGTTCACGTCGGCGTAGCTCATGCTCTGCGTGTAATGGCCGCTCGAGTCAGGCAGCTTGCTTGGCTGCGCGTAGCTCGAAAGCTCGCTCTGCGAGTCGCGCGCCGGCGACACCATGTGGGCCAGCGACGCCGCCACGGCCAGCGTCTTGGAAGCGCGCAGGCGCGCTCCGAGCGCGAAGGTGACCGCGAAGAAGTCGGGCAGACTCGCCTCGAGCGTCGCGTCCGGCACGGCCTGGCTCATGGCGCCGATGCCCGTGAACAGCTCGAGCGCCGGCGTCGTCCAAACGCTGATACCGGCCCGCCCTTCGAAAGCGTCGTGAAACTCGCGCGGCACGTTCTGCAGGACGGCGCCGCCCTCCGACTGGGCGCCGCCGTCCGAGATGTCGCAAGCCCTACCGGCTTGCGTCACGCACTGGTTACGAAAAGCGCTCCAGCGTTCCCAGCCCCCGGACAGCCGCAGCTCCACGTCGCGGCGCGGATTGTAGGCGATGCCGAGCCGCACGATGTCCGGTAGGTCTTGATGCAAATCGACGTCTGCGCTGCTCGGGCCGCCGATGTCGTTGGTCAAATGGCCTCCGAGCTTCATGCCGCCGCCCACGTTGGGCCGCGACTGATACGAGGCGCCGAACCGAAAGCTACCGCTTGGGGCTGGAGCCCCAACCGACAACGAGGCCGAAGGACGCTCGTAGAACACTCCCGCGCCAAAACCCCAGGCGAAACCCGAAGCCTCCAGCAGCGAGCGCCCCTCACCCTCCACGGCGTTTCCGCCGCCGCTCCAGGCCCGCACGTCCTCGATGCGCGAATACATCAGGTTGGCAGCAGCGCCGACGCGCCAGCCGCTTTCGCCGAGCAGGTAAGAGGCGCCGAGCGAGCCATAACTGGTGATCGACACGCCCTCGATGGCGTGAAAGCGCTGGACGCCGTCCACCGGGCCCGGATACGGCGAATCGGCGAAGCTTTCGCGCTCATCCCAGCTGATCGGGCCACCAAACGGCACGAACAGGCCTGCGGCCAACGTCAGCGACTCGGCCACCGGCAGGGAGAGCCAGAAGGAGGGGCTCGCCAGAACGTTCGACAGCGTGCCCCTGCCGACGTTGGCGCCTTCGGCGCCCGGCGCATCCTCGGCATCGCTCGCGTGCCGCGAGCGCGTGTACGTCACCCGGCGCAGGCCGATGAGCCCGTCGACGAACAGCTCTCTCCGCTCGCTGCGCAGCGCTGCGGGATTGTGATAGAGCGCGGTGGCATTGTCGGTAGCGGGGTGGCCGTGCTCACCAGCGAAGCGGGCGACCGAGAAGCCGCTAGCTCGAGCCGGGCTCGCGGCGAGGCAAAGTCCGCAGCACGAAGCCAAACACGCGAAACGGCGGAGCAAGCCGAAACATTTACCTGCTCTGGGGCTGGAACGCTATCCTGGCGCGATGCGCTGGCTCGGCGTCGCACTGCCTCTGCTCGCCAGTCATACCGCTGGCTGCGCCGACGCTGCGGGGCGCTTTCAGGCGTTCGAAGAGCGGCGCGCAGAGCTGGCCGGTGACGGCGGCGCCGGCTCGACGGGCGGCGGCAGCGGCGGCGGCGAGTGCACGCCCCCCGCGCCCGGGATCGTGCACGGCCCCGCGCTGTTGGCGCTCGAAACCGCCACCACGCCGGGCGTCGCCATCCTGTTCCAGGGTGAGCTATCGACGCCGGAGCTTTCGGGCAGCACGGCCGTCGAGTTCAGGTATCGCGCGCTCGACGCTTCCGATCGCACGACGCTGGTGGGCGACGAGCTGGTGGTAGGTCCCTACCCGATCGGTGACGACGGCAGCTTCGATGCCCCGACCGAAAAGTCGACGCTGCCCGGCAGCGCCAACGCGCTGCTGCCCGGTGTTCCGATCACCTCGGAGCTCACCCTGCACGGAACCATCTGCGGTGTGGCCGACTTCTACTGCGGGACCGTGACCGGCACCGTGTACAGCCCCATCCAGGCCAACACCACCGGCAATTTCGGGATCACGCTGCTGATCGAGGGCGAGCCGATCCCGCAGCGCCCGCGCTACGGCTGCGATCCCGACGCGCTGGCGCCCGCGCTGCCCTGAGGCGTTGCTCGAGCTAGGCCGGCTCCAGGGCTCAGTTAGTCCTTGCGGCTCAGCTTGAAGACGCGCTTGCCGTTCAGCTCGGTGGGCGCCGAAATGAGCAGCATGTCGACAGCGATCTCTCGGATGCGACCAGGGCCGTTCAAATCGCGGAGCTTCAAGCGATCGCCCGTGTCCTGCAGCACTTCGCACAGACCGAACGCGAAGTGACGCACCAGATCCCCGCGGCTCGGTCGCTCGGGCTCGTCGCTTTCGGTCTCGAGCTCGGCCGCCGCCGCCCTGG
>DATDEV010000292.1:0-4369 GCA_036522995.1 Polyangiaceae bacterium | reverse complement strand
GAACGCCTTGGTGTCGATGGCGCGCAGCCGCGCCAGCTCGCGCTCGACGGGAGCCGTGTCGGCGGCGCTTTCGCTGTCTGCCTGCAGCCGGAGCTCGATCAGGGCGCTGAGCGCGCCGGCGAAGCGGCGCTCGGCTCCATCCTTCTCCATGCGCTCGGCGTGCGCCACGAGCTGACTGGCAAGCTTCCGCGCCCGGGTCAGCTGGCTCCTCTCGAGCGCGATCATGGTCAGGCGGGCCAGGGCTTCGTAACCTCGCCAATGGTCGTTCGAACGGCGCGCGCTATCAGCGGTCCTTTGAAAAAGCTCTTGGGCGCTCTCGAGCTGGCCGTCGAACTGCGCCAGGGTCGCTCGGGCGAACGGCAGCTCGATCGGCGCGACGCCGTGCTTTTGCGCGACTTCGGCTGCCTCCACCAGCAGCGCGCGCGACTCTTCGATGCGACCCACGAGCGCAAAGCAGCGCGCGCTTTGCGCCAGCTCGTTGGCGGTCTGGTGCGGATCTTCGCCGGTGCGTACGGCGTCGGCGGCCCGGCGCGAGATCTCGCCGGCCCCGGGCAGATCGCCGCGGTAGTAGCGCAGCACTGCGAGCGCGGTAGCGGCCGCCACGACGCTGGCGCGATCGCCGTCGGCGTCCGCTTCGGACAAGGTCGTGCTCAAGCTGGCGTCCAGGTCGTCGTGCTTGGCGGGCACCTCGGCGTGCACCTGCAGCTCGAGCAAGGGAATTTCCAGGCTGCGCCGCTCCCTAGCCGGCAGCTGCGCGGCGTGACGCCGGCCGCGCTGCGACAGCTCGAGCGCCTCGGCGTAAGCGAACAGCCGCAAACAACGCTCGCCAGCCTGGGCACAGGCGCGCGCTGCGAGCGCGTGATTGCCGGCCAGCGCCGCGTGGTGCGCGACGTCGCTGCCGAGCCCTGGATCGCGTTCGAGATCGTCCCACAGCACCTGCGCAGCTCGGGCGTGGCACAGGCGCCGCCGCGGCTCGGAAAGGCCCTGATAGGCTGCTCGCCGCACCAGGTCGTGCACGAAGTCGTAGCCGAATTGGCTCGACCCCGCGGCGGCCACGCGCAGCACGCCGCGCCGCTCGAGCTCCTCCACCCCACGTAGCAGCTCTTCGGGTCCGCTGCCGGAGACGGCGCCCAGCGTCTCGAGCGCGAAGCTGTGGCCGAGCGTCGCCGCCCAAGGCAGCAGCGCTCGGGCGCGCTCGTCGAGCCGCTCCAGGCGTTCGCTGAGCAGGCCGAGCAGCGTACCTGGCAGCTCACTCGGGGCCAGGCCGCGCGCTACGGCGTCGGCGATTTCGAGCGCGAACAATGGGTTGCCGTCGGACACCTGGTGAACCAGCCGAGCGTCGACAGTCGCCCCGAAACCGCGCAGCAGCGCGCGCGTTTCCTCGCCCAGCAGCGGCAAGAGCGCCATTTCTCTCAGGGCTTTGTCACGCCGCAGCGAGCGTACCAGCCTGAGCACCGGGGGATTGTCTTCGAGCTCACCGTCGCGAGCCGCCAGCGCGATGGCCAGCCCGCGTTCGCCGACGCGCGCCAAGAAGTGGAGCAGCGCCGCCGAGGCGTCGTCGAGCCATTGCACGTCGTCGAGCACCAGCGCGACCCGAGCTTCGTTTCGGCATAGAGTGCGCAGAAACGAGAGCACGCCGTCGAACAGCCGCTCGCGATCGAAGGCCTGCGGCGCGGAGCTCCCCAGCTCGGGCAGCAGCGGCGCAAGGTGCGCCACGTCCTCGCGCGGAAAGTGCCTGAGCGGAATCGAGCGCAGCGCGTCGATCACGGCTCCGTAGGGCCGGATCATCTCGGCCTCGAAGGCTCGGCCTCGAAGCACTACCGTCTTGGCGTCGACGGCCGCCTGCACGCCCGCTTGCAGCAGACGCGACTTACCGATGCCGGGCTCACCCAAGACCAGCGCCACGCCACCGCCGTTGAGCGTGTGCGAAAGCGCCCCCAGCTCGGCCGTGCGCCCCACCCAGTCACTAGCTGCTCGTGGCGGCGAAGCTTCGGTGGCCGGTGGCGGCAGCGAGCCCGGCTCGACGCTGCTTCGAGCGTGCAGGGCTGCGCGCGCCCCTTCCAGCGCGGGCCAGCGCAGCGTCCCCAGCTCGCTTTCGAGCATGCGCTGGCAGCGCTCGCAGTGTGCAAAGGCCTCCTTGATGCGGCCTGCGGCTCCGAGCAGCTCGACCACCGCGACGTGCCCGGCCTCGACCAACGGGTCGACGCTGACGCGCTTGCGCGCATAGCCGAGCGCCTGCTCGGGCTGCTCGGTGCGCAACCTGCTCACGAGCTCGCTGAGCAGGGCAAGCTCGTTGGCCCGCCATTGCTCGCGCGTCAGCAGCAGCCATTCCTGAAACTGAAAGCAATCGCGCACGTCGAGCCCTTCGAGCGGCTCGCCGCGAAACAGCCGCGCCAGGTCGATCAGGGTCGAGGTCTCGACCTGCCTCAGCGAAGCGCCGAGCACGCGTTCGACCAGCCCCAGATCGCTGACCACGCTCGCCGAGAGCTGCACATGGTCGCCCTGGGTCTCGAGCGGCAGTACGGCGCGCAGCTTGGACAGGCTCCAGCGCAGCGCGGCGCGGGGGTCACTCGGGCCGCTCCAGAACAGGTCGCACAGGCGCTCGCGCGAATGCGGCCGCCGCTCGACCGTCAGGTAGGCCAGCAGCGCGCGGGTGCGGCGTGACGGCGGGAGCCTGCGCTTGTCATGGCCCAGCTCCAGTTCGCCAAGTAAGCGAATTGAAAGGCTATTCATCGATGGAAGCCCCGCTGTGCGCACCACTATCTCACAGCCGACGAGGTGCCGAAAGACGACCCGCGCCGAAAAACCACGCTGGCGCCAACGCCCGCTTCAACGCCCGCCGCCGACGCTCGTGCTCACGCGGAGCCGTTCGGGCCCCGCAAAGCGACGCGACGAAAGGATACAGCGATGGAAAACCAACTCACGACTCAGGCCGCCCCCAAGAACGTCAAGACTCCGGAGCCGGTCATCGACGAAACACGTTTGCTCGACTTCGTGCACAAGGCAGTGGGCGAAGTCGGCGCCGCCATGAGCGCCGCGCTCGTCTTGATCGGCGACAAGCTCGGCCTCTACCGCGCGCTCGCGCAAAGCGGGCCACTGACCTCGAGCGAGCTGGCTCGCCTGACTGGCACCGCCGAGCGCTATGTGCGGGAGTGGCTCGCGAACCAAGCCGCGGGCGGGTTTCTGACGTACGACGCCGCAACGCAGAAGTTCACGCTACCCCCCGAGCAAGCCTACTGCCTCGCCACCGAAAGCAGCCCCTTCAACCTGCAAGGCGCGTTCGGCATCATCGAAGCGGTGTTTCATGCCCAGGAGCGGGCGCTCGAAAACTTCCGCACCGGTGGCGGTCACGAGTGGGGTCATCACCACCCGTGCCTGTTCTCCGGCACCGAGCGCTTCTTCCGGGCCGCATACATTGGCAATCTGGTCAGCTCCTGGTTGCCGGCGCTCGAGGGCATCGCAAAAAAGCTAGAAGAAGGCATCAAGGTCGCCGACGTGGGCTGCGGCTTCGGAGCGTCGACCATCCTGATGGCGCAGGCGTTTCCGAATTCGACGTTCGTCGGCTTCGACTATCACGAGGGCTCGGTCAAGGCCGCCCGCGAGCGAGCAGCCAAAGCGGGCCTGGAGCGCGTCCGCTTCGAAACCGCGCGCTCGACCGACTTTCCGGGCAAGGACTACGACCTGGTGTGCACCTTCGATTGCTTGCACGACATGGAAGACCCAGCCGGAGCTGCGCGGCACATCGCCACCACGCTGGTAAGCGGCGGCACCTGGATGATCGTGGAGCCACTCGCCGGCGACAAGGTCGAGCAGAACCTGAACCCGGTATCGCGCGTGTACTACGCCGCCTCGACCTGCATCTGCGTGCCGCACTCGCTATCGGCGCACGGGCCCGCGCTCGGCGCCCAGGCTGGGGAAGAGCGCCTGCGAGACGTGATCGTGAAGCAGGGCGGGTTCGGTCGCCTGCGGCGAGCCACCGAAACACCGTTCAATATGGTGCTCGAGGCCCGACTCGGCTAGCGTCGAGCCAGGTTTTCAACCGGGAGAAGCCATGGAGACACTGGCACAACGCATCGAGCTCATCGACCGTCACGTCGCGCGCTGCAAAGCGGCGCTCGCCAGCGAGGCCGCGGTTTCTCCCGTATCTCTAGCCATATTTGCCGAGCTGGAGCGCAAGCTCGGCAAGCTCAAGGGCGTCCTCGACGGCGACGCCCGCACTGCGCGCGAGTCCCTGGTCGAGGCCGAGCAGGCCGCCGACTGCATGAAGCTGGCGGCGCAAGCCGACCCGGGCCTTTCGCCACCGTCGCTGGAGGTCGTGACGACCACTCACGACTCGCTGTGCGTGCTGAAGCACGAATGGCAAAGCTAG
>DATDEV010000291.1:0-8214 GCA_036522995.1 Polyangiaceae bacterium | reverse complement strand
TAGCTGATTCTTCTCGAAACGCGCGACGCGACACCTCACGCACGTCTCCCCACATTAAGCTTTTGCTCGAAATTCGCTCAATCGGCCTTCCACTTGATATTGCAGCCGATGCTCGGCTTCTGGTCGGAGCTGGGATTGCCGCCAGCCAACAGGGCTTCGACCGCTGCCCGGGCGTCCTGACCTGTCACCGGCGCCGTGTTCTTGGGGCGGCTGTCGTCGAACTGACCGCGGTACGCGAGCAAGCCGCGCGCGTCGTAGATGTACAGGTCGGGCGTGCAAGCCGCATCGAACGCCCGCGCCACCGCCTGCGACTCGTCGAACAGGTACGGAAACGTGTAACCGGATTGCTTGGCTTCGCTCAGCATCGCCTCGGGAGAGTCGTCCGGGTAGGCGACGACGTCATTCGAGCTGATCGCGACCATGAAAGCGCCCCGCTCCTGACACCAGCGACCGAACGCCGCCAGCCCGTCGCGGATGTGTTTCACGTAGGGGCAGTGATTGCAGATGAAGATCACCACCGCCGGCTTGCCTGCGAGCGAGGCAGAGCTGACGCTCTGCCCTGACACGGTGTCGGGCAGCTCGAAGCTCGGCATTGCGGTACCCAGCTCGCGCATGTTGGAAGGCGTTGCCATGTCGGGCTCGTAGCGCGCCCCTGCTGCGCTGGCAACTCAGCGAGCCACTGGCATCCGCGTTTGGGGCTGGGGCCCCAAACGCCACACGACAGCCAGTTAACCGCTCACTGTCCTGGGCAGCACGATCGCTTGTTCGGGAGCAGCTTCGTCGTAGATGAGGGCGTACACCGCAGCACTGCCCAAGACCCGCTTGATGTAGCGCCGCGTCTCCACGTAGGGAATCAGCTCGACCCACAGGTCGAAGCTCTCTCCCGAACGCTGCTTACGCCAGCGCTGCGCCGCCCCCGGCCCGGCGTTGTAGGCAGCGATCGCCAGTAGCGGGTCGTCCGGGAATTTGTCGCGATAGTTGGCGAGCACACGCGCACCGAGCGAGATGTTGATGCTCGGACGCTTGAGCGAGGTTCGATCGTGGGGCAGGCCAAGTGGCTTGGCCATTTGCCGCGCCGTGGGCAGGATCAGCTGCATCAAGCCATACGCATCTGCGGGGCTCTCGGCGTCGGGATCGAACGCCGATTCCTCACGCATCACGGCGTAGATGAGCGAGCGTGAGACGGCATTCTTCTTGGCTTGCTCGCTCACGACCTCGGCGTAGGGCGTCGGGTAGGCAAGCTTCCACGCCGGCAGCCAATCGCCCGCGGGCCAGCGCGGCGGGACCTTGCCCATCACGGAACGCGCGGCGTCGCTCGACAATTTGATCGCGCCGGCGCGCGCATACAGCACCGCCGCGTTGTACAGCAGCTCGGGCGCGCTCGAATCCGCCGACAACGCGCTCAGCTCGGCGCTCACCCAATCGAGCTCGCCCACCGATGCCAGCTCCAGTGCTCGCTGGAAGCCCGGCTCGAGCGAGCCCGGCGGGCGGCGCATGCTGGGCGGATCGCGCTTGGCCTGCTCGGCGCTGCGCTCCAGCGCACGCGCTGCTCGACCCCCGTCCGCAGCCGACAGCGCCGAATAAGCAGCGCGCACGTAGTAGCCCAGCGGCAAGTCGGCGATCAGCTGCTCGTAGGCGGCGAGCGCCTGCTCGCGCTCGCCCGTCTCTTGCTGCACGCGCGCCAGGAAGTAGCGCTCGCGCCCGGCAAAATCGCCGCCACGGCCGGTTTCGAACGCGGGCAGCCTCTCGATCGCGCGCAGCAGTGGTCGAGCCGCGGCCGCGAAGTCTCGCTTTTCCATGCGTCGCAGCGCGAGCCGAAAGCAGCCTTCGGCCAGCATGTCGCCGTCGGGGTAGTCGTCCGGCATGCTCGACAGAGCGTCGGTGAAGCGCGCCTCGTCGCCGAGCTCCAGCGAGCTGAGCGCGCCGTAGAGCCGGGCGTCGTCGGCCACGCTTTGAGCCGGGAAAGAGCGCTCCAGCTCCGCGAACAGCTTGACCGCCACGGCGTGCCGACCGCCCGACTGCGCCGAGCGTCCTGCGGCGAACAGCGCGCGGGCGCGCTTGTCGTCCTGGCAGTGCGAATGGGCGAGCGTCAGGTAGGAGCGTTCGGCGTCGGCCGACTGCTTGGTTCCGGCCCAGACCTTGGCGCGCAGCAGCTCCAGCTCGCACGCCTCCGGCTCGCTCGCCGCCGCGTCGAGAGCCGGCACCCCTGCCAGCAGCGCGGCCGCCGGCTCGAAGCGTCGTGTCTCCACCAGCCGGCGCAGGTTTTCGAGCTGCTCGGCGCTGCTGGGCGCTGCGAGCCGCTGTCGTTCGGCTTCGGGGGCGCGCTCCAGCCAGCGCGCCGTCGCAGCCTGCGCCCACTTGGCCGTGCCCGAGCCGCTGCTCAGAGCGCTGACTAATCTCACGAGTCGCAGCGCTTCGGCGACCTCGGCGGGTGCAGCGGTTGGAGCTGAGGTCCCAACCGCCACGAGACCGAGACCACCATCCAGGGCCTCGAGCAGCGACCGCGCCGCGTCCGCGCGCTCGTCGTCGCCACGTGCTTGCTCCAGCAGCGCGCGGTATTCGCGCAACGCAATCTCGCGAGCGCCCGATTTGAACGCTGCATCCGCCAGCAGCCGCCTGCGTCCGGCAGCCTTGGGCAAGGTCTCCGGCACGCGGCCCACGTGAGCCAGCGCGCGATCCGCAAAGCCCAACCGCAGCTCCATGCGTCCGCCGCCCAGCTCGGCGTAGGCCGCGAGCGCAGAGCTACGATCCACGGAGTCGAAAGCATCGCGCGCCTCGGCGCTGCGACCCGCGCTCTCCAGCAGCCGCGCCAGCAGGAAGCGATGGCGCGCCTGCTCCCCTACCGGCGGCGGTGAGCCGAGTAGCCCCGTCCGGACCAGCTCGGCGGCAGCCGAGTAGTCGCCCGCCTCCTTCTTGATGCGGGCCGCGGCGTAGCGATCCTCGGTCAACAGCGGCCGAAAGCCCTCGAGCGACAGTGGCTCGGCGGGCGCAGCGGGCGGCGCACCGACCGCGCTGGGTGGGCGCGTGACCTTCGGGGGTGGCAGCGAAGCCACGGGAGCCGGGGGGTTGCTTTCAGCGCACGAGTAAGCCACCCCGGTCGAGGCGAGCAGCAGTCCGAGCGCGAGCAGGGAGCGGCGTGACCCGGTCATTGCCGCCGAGCGTTCCATTGCTCCAGCATCGCCTCTTCTTCCGCGCGCGACGCGGCTTCGTCGGCGCGCGCCTGAAAACCTGCTTCGTGCTCGCGTACCAACTTGGCGTCTGCCTCACGCTGCGAAAGCGCGGCTCGCGCTCGCTGCTCCTCGGCCCGCTCACTGGCCAGCTTCTCGCGCGCCTCGGCTTCGGCACGCTCCAGCAGCGCAGCTTGGGCGCGCAGCGCCGCCTCGAACTCGGCCAGGCGCGCCAGGTCCGCGCCCGAGCTGGGCACGAGCAGTAGCCGCTGTCGCTCCACCTGCAGCTCACGCGCCGTGCGAGCGGCGTGCTCGCGGCGCAGCTGCTCACGCCGGGCGAGCGCTGCCAGCGCCTGCTGCGTCCGAGTCACGTGCTCCGCTAGCTGTCGCTGCTGCGCCTGTGCGCGCTCGTCCCGCAGCGCGCGCAAAGCATGCAGTGGATACACCAGCCGCGCCATCGCCCGGCAGCGTATCACGACGGCGACCGGGCAAGACCCACCCAACCTCAACCAGCAGCGCATTTGGGGCTCAGCCCCAACCTCAACCAGCAGCGCATTTGGGGCTCAGCCCCAACTCAACCAGCAGCGCATTTGGGGCTGGGGCCCCAAATGCCACGAGACAGCGACCGAACACCCCTCAGCCTCGTGCGTGCCATTCCTGCAGGCTGCGTACCTGCGCCCCGCGATTTTGGAGCAGCGCTGACGCTTCGAGAGCATCGACCAGCGCCAGGCCCGCCGACATGGTCGTAAAGTAGGGAATACTGGCGAGCAGCGCGTTGCGACGGATCGAGTAGCTGTCGGCGATGGCCTTGGTGCCCTGGGTGGTGTTGATCACCAGCTGCAGCTCGCCAGCCACGATGGCGTCGACCACGTGCGGCGAGCCTTCCAGGACCTTATTCACGCGCTCGCTCGGGATGCGCGCTCGCTCGAGCGCGTTCGCCGTGCCGCCCGTAGCCACGATCTGAAAGCCCAGGTTGCGTAGCCTGCGCGCGAGCTGACAGGCCTGCGGCTTGTCCTCGTCCTTCACGCTGATGAACACGCGGCCCACGTCGGGCAGCTTGAACCCCGAAGCGGATAGCGACTTGCCGAAGGCCAGCGCCATGTTCATGGCAATGCCCATCACCTCGCCGGTCGAGCGCATCTCCGGCCCGAGGATGGTGTCGACGCCCGGGAACTTGTTGAACGGGAAGACCGACTCCTTCACCGCCACGTGCATGGGCACGCTGCCGTCGGTGATGCCGAGCTCGTCGAGCGTGCGTCCGACCATCACCTTGGCGGCGATCTTGGCCAGCGGCCTGCCGGTGGCCTTGGCCACGAACGGCACCGTGCGCGAAGCGCGCGGATTGACCTCGAGCACGTAGACATCGCCATCCTTGACTGCGAACTGCACGTTCATCAGCCCCACCACGTTCAGCTCGAGCGCCAGCGCCTTGGTGTGCTCCTCGATGCGCGCGACCACCTCGGTGTCCAGCGAGTGCGGCGGCAGCACGCTGGTCGAGTCGCCCGAGTGAACGCCCGCCTCCTCGATGTGCTGCATCACGCCGCCGATCACGGCTCGCTTGCCGTCCGACACGCAGTCCACGTCGACCTCGATCGCGTTGCGCAGGTACTGATCGATCAGCAGCGTCTGCGAACCGCCTTCTTCCATGGCGGCGTCGATCGCCACCTGGGTGTAGGCAGCGAGCTCGTCGTCGCTCCAGCAGCTCATCATCGCGCGCCCACCCAGCACGTACGACGGCCGCACCAGCACCGGGTAGCCGATCCGCTGCGCGATCGTGCGCGCCTCGTCCACGCTCTTGGCGATGCCGGCGTCCGGACGCTTCAGGTTCAGCTTGGTCAGCAGCGCGTCGAAACGCTCGCGATCCTCGGCGCGATCGATGGCGTCGGCACTGGTGCCCAGCAGGCGGATGCCAGCTTCCTCCAGCGGCACCGCCAGCTTGAGCGGGGTCTGACCGCCAAACTGCACGATCACGCCGAGCAGCTCGCCCTTCTGCGCCTCCTCACGACAAATCGCCAGCACGTCTTCGAGCGTGAGCGGTTCGAAGTACAGGCGATCGGAGGTGTCGTAGTCGGTCGACACCGTCTCCGGATTGCAGTTGACCATGATGGTCTCGATGCCCAGCTCGCGCAGCGCGAACACCGCATGACAGCAGCAGTAGTCGAACTCGATACCCTGCCCGATGCGGTTGGGGCCACCGCCGAGGATCACGACCTTCTTCCTGGAGCTGACGTCGGCTTCCGACTCGGTCTCGTAGCTCGAGTAGAGGTAGGGCGTCTTGGCCGGGAACTCTGCCGAGCAGGTATCCACGCGCCCGTACACCGGCGACACGCCGAGCGTCCAGCGCAGCTCACGCACTTCCTTCTGAGTCACTCCGCGCAGGCTCGCGATCTGCGGGTCACTGAAGCCCAGCCGCTTGGCCTCGCGCAGCAGCTCGGCGGACAGCTCCCCGGCGGCCTTGATTTGGCCCTCCATCTCGACGATGCGCGCCAGCTGCGCCAGGAACCAGGGGTCGATGCCGGTCAGCTCGTTGATGCGCTCCAGGCTGATGCCCGAGCGCATGGCGTCGCCGACGTAAAACAGCCGATCGGCCGTCGGCACCTTGATGGCGCGCTCGATGGCGGCGAGCAGCTCGTTCTGCGCGGCCGGCGGCAACGTCTGTCGCTGGCGCGGCGCCGGCGGAGCATCGTGCTTGAGGTCGCGGCGCGTGTCCGGCTCGAGCGACAAGGTGCGGTAGTCGATGCGATCGAACAGGCGGATGACGCCGGTCTTGCCGGTCTCCAGCGAGCGGGCGGCCTTCTGCAGCGACTCGCAGAAGGTGCGACCGATCGACATGGCCTCACCGACGCTCTTCATCTGCGTGCCCAGGCGTGGATCGGAGCCCGGGAACTTCTCGAACGCGAAGCGCGGCCACTTGGTCACCACGTAGTCGATGGTCGGCTCGAACGCGGCGCTGGTGCCGGTGATGTCGTTGGTGAGCTCGTCGAGCGTGAAGCCGACCGCGAGCTTGGCGGCGATCTTGGCGATCGGATAGCCGGTGGCCTTCGAGGCCAGCGCGCTCGAGCGCGACACGCGCGGATTCATCTCGATCACCACCATGCGTCCGGTCTTGGGATCGACCGCGAACTGCACGTTGGAGCCGCCCGTCTCGACGCCGATCTCGTGCATGACGGCGCGCGCAGCATTGCGCAGCCGCTGGTACTCGCGATCGGTCAGGGTCATAGCCGGCGCGACCGTGATCGAGTCGCCGGTGTGGACGCCCATCGGATCGATGTTCTCGATCGAGCAAACCACGATGAAGTTGTCCGCCGTGTCGCGGATAACCTCCAGCTCGTACTCCTTCCAACCGATCAGGCTCTCTTCGACCAGCACCTCGCACGTCGGCGATTGCTGGAGCGCCCAGGCCACGCGCGCGTCGAGGTCTTCCGGCTTGTCCACGACACCGCCACCCGAGCCGCCCATGGTGAAGCTCGGCCGCAGGATCACCGGGAAGCCGGTCATCTTGGAGATTTCGCGCGCCTCCTCCACCGAGTGCGCGACCCCGGAGCGTGCCGAGTTGAGGCCGCAATGATCCATGGCCTCCTTGAACAGCTTGCGATCCTCCGCCTTGCGGATGGCGTCGATCTGCGCGCCGATCATCTGGACGCCGTAGCGCGACAGCACGCCCTCCTCGTGCAGGTCGAGCGCCAGATTCAGGGCCGTCTGCCCGCCGAGCGTCGGCAGCAGCGCATCGGGGCGCTCACGCTCGATGATGGCCGAAAGGGCCTGTACCGTGAGCGGCTCGACGTAGGTCCGTCGCACCAGCTCCGGGTCGGTCATGATCGTGGCCGGGTTGGAGTTGACCAGCACGACGTCGTAGCCAAGCTCGGTGAGCGCCTTCGCGCCCTGTGTGCCCGAGTAATCGAACTCGCAGGCCTGGCCGATGACGATCGGTCCCGAGCCAATCAGCAGAATCTTCTTGATATCGGTTCGTGCGGGCATCGGGCATGCCCCCTAGCACCGCCCGCCGGAGCGCAAAACCGGATCTTCCGGCAAATTCCAGTTTTCACTCGGTCGCGTGGCGGTTGGGGCCCAGCCCCACCCGCGTCCTCTCGAAACACCTGGCCGCGGTTCCGAGCTTCCTTGACGAGCGGCGGCCGTTCCGTCATAAGTCCGGCCCCCCGGGCTACAAGCCCCTCATTGCGAGGGCCCCGGTCTGGAGCTTAGGTCTCCGTGGAGAGTCGATCATGCCGAAGATGAAGACCAATCGAGCCGCTGCCAAGCGCTTCAAAGTAAGCGGCAGCGGGCGCATTCGCCGCTCGAAGTGCGGCGCGCAGCACAACATGATTGGAAAGTCCCGAACCCGCCGCCGCCGCTTGCGCGACCAGGACATGGTCGACAAGGCGATGGAAGGCCGCGTCAAACTTCTTCTTCCGTACGGCTGATCGAGAGGAGCGCCCATGTCCCGCGTAAAACGAGGTCCGAGTCCCCGTCGTCGTCACAAGCGCGTCCTCCAGCAGACCGAAGGTTTCTTCGGCGGCCGGAAGAACCGCTACCGTCAGGCATTCCACGTGCTGTGGAAGTCGTGGCAGTACGCCTACATCGGCCGCAAGTTGCGCAAGCGCGACTTCCGCTCGCTGTGGATCGCCCGCATCAACGCCGCTTGCCGTACCAACGGCACCAGCTACTCGCGCCTCATCGCCGGTCTCAAGAAGGCCGGTCTGGAGCTCGACCGCAAGGTGCTGGCCGACATGGCGGTGACTGACGCAGCCGGTTTCAGCAAGCTCGCGCAGCTGGCCATCGCCAAGGGCGCCTGAGCGCGACCTCTGCCCACGAGCGCCTACCCGAGTTGAACGCAAGATCGAGGGTTAGAACCCTCGGTCGTGCAACTCTCGAAAGCCGAGTTTCAGATCTGAAACGCGCGGCGCCGTACCAGCCGAAAATCCGAGTCTCACACCGGGAGCCCGGGTGTCCCGGGCTGAGATTCCTGGTCCGCGACAGCCGCTGTCACTCGAGGCACAGCCTGTGCCGCCGTGGCTCACCCCTCCCGTCGTTGGGGGGGGGGCCCAAC
>DATDEV010000290.1:0-6935 GCA_036522995.1 Polyangiaceae bacterium | reverse complement strand
GCCGCGTCCCGTTCTCCGATGTGGCGATCGTGCGCCGCTATACCAAAAGCGCTCACTAACGCTGGTAGCTGGCTCGAAATAACGCGCAGATGACGCTGAGCACGGGCCTTGCAGCGTGAAGCCACGGATACGCGTATGCGCCGGGCGCTTGCTCGGCGTGCTCAGGAGGATTCGCATGAATGTCAATCGCGCACGGTTCTTGATGCTGGCTTCGACCATGGCAACCGGTGGGGTCCTGGGCATCGGCTGCGAACGCGCCCCCTACGGCGACTCACGCCCAGCGCCCTCCGCTGTAGCGCCAACGCCCAGCGCGGCACTCGGCATGGCGTTGCAACCGGGGCCGCTGCTGGTGGACGTGCTCGAGCCGACCGGCACCAGCAACGGCGCTGCCGCGTGCGACGATAGCCAAGGTACGCCGGGCGAGTGCCCATCGGTGGGCCCTTCCGACGAGGGCGGGTGCGCCAACGTGATAAGCAAGCGCTGCAACGAGTTCAAGGCGGCCATGAAGCCACGCGTGGCGGCCCAGGCCGTCGCCTGCCTGAATGCGCTGAAGGCCAACGATCGCTGCGACCCCGCGCGCATCAATCAATGTGGCCACGCTGCGCTGATGACTGCCTGTCCGGAGCCGGCACGTCCGCGCAAGGGCCAATTGACGGCAGCTACTACCACGCAACCGGTGAGCGTCGTGCTGACCACCGAGTCGGCGCCCGACCCATCGCCCGTGGCAGCGGCTTGCGCTTCGATTCAGCGCGCCTGCGGGGACCGCGCACTGGCGCCGACGCAGCTGGATTGCCGCCAAACCCTGGCCGGCCTGAACGACACGGGCCGCGCGAACATGGTCGCGTGCGTGAGCGCCCGCTGCGTGAGCGGCGGCCTGTACGCCTGCGAGGCGGTGCCGCCCCCAGCCGCTGCCGCAGCCAGTCCTTGATTTTTCCCTGCTGCAAGGCGCAAGACACGCCTCGGCAATGCCGGTGACACGCGCCATGGCATACTCGCAAAGCGTCCGCTGCGAGACGTCCATGCTGAAGTATTTTCCGTTTGGCGAGACGTTCGAGCCCGGTATGGGCGGCCGCGTGCTGCGCGGTGACGAGCCGCTGATCGAGGTGGACGACGTCTGTTACGCGAGCGACGTAGCGCAGAAGCGCTCGCAGCTCGAGCAGGCTCCCGGCGAGTACTTCCACGCCGCCAGCGATACGACTGCCGCGCAGTGGGAGATCGTCGAGCTGGTGCTTTCGGATCTGGCGGCGCGCCGCCCCGACTGCTTCGAGCTGGCCAAGGCCGGGACGCGCTGGCGCTTCGTCAACCGCGCGCTGGACGAGGCTCATACCTTCGACTGGGGCGATAGCGCGAGCCTGCCCTGGGCGCCGCTGGATTGGCTGGGGCGCCAGGTGCAGGAGGATCTGGTGCTGGTGGCGGCCGACAGCGCCGGCACGTTCGTGGGCGGGCAGCTCTGCTTCCCGAATGGCTGGGATATCGCGGATCGCCTGGGGCACGCCTTCCTGGCCATGCACGAGCACACGCCCGACTCGACCATGCCGGCAGTGCAGGCCGGAGGTCGGCTGCTGGCCTCGCTCCGACCCGGACGTGTGTTTTGTCGAATCGGCTGGAACCTGAAGCTGACGGCGCAGCTCGATCTGTCCACCAAGTACGCGCACCTGTATCGAGGCGCGCTGGCGGGCGCGGCCGCGCTCACACCCGAGGACGCCGGGCAGAAAATTTTCGTGCGCATCGAGCGCCAAACCTTCGCGCGCCTGAGCGCCTCGCCCCACCTGCTGTTCGGCATCCACACCTTCGTCAGCCCGATCGAGGAAGAGGCCCGCGATCCGGAGCGGGCGTGGCGCCTGCTGCAAGTGCTGAAAAGCGCGCCGCCGGACGTGCGACGCTACAAGATCATCGACGCGGTCGAGCACGCGCTCTTCCCCTACCTCGAGCAGCGAGCGCGCGAGCCGTTGGCTTCCTAGCCCCGCTCTGGGCTATGCTCCCGGCCGCGTAGGGACGCATGGAGGTCTGGTGGCGCGTAGCAATTGGTCATGGCTGTGTTTGGTAGCAGTGGCGGTGGCCTGCGGCGGGAGCAATGGCCGCAAAGGCACGGAGGCCGAGCCTGGCGACACTGCAGGCGCCTCGGGCTCCCCCTCGGACGCAGGCGGCGAAGTAGGCGTGGGCGCCAAGGGCGGCTCCGCTAGCTTCGGTGGTACCGTCAGTGTGACCACCGCCGGCCAAGCTCCAATCGGAGGCCAGGTTGGAGCAGGAGGCACGAACGCCGTGCTGACGCCGCTCGAGAGCTACCCGAGCGCGTATGCCGCAGCGATCTGCCAGCTCATCAAGCGCTGCTGGAAGACCTTCGCAGTGAGCGAGCCTTCGAGCTGCGAGGCCAGCCTCGAGCGACAGCTGCGGGAGGGGTCCTTCGCGAACCTGGCTGCAGCTGTCGAAGACGGCCGCATCGAGTATCGCCCCGAGGCCGCCGCCGCCTGCTTGAACGAAACCGCCGCGGCCAGCTGCGAAGATGGCCTACTGATCGAGCCGGCAAACTGTAGCGGCGTGTTCATCGGCAACCTCGAGGCAGACGCCGCCTGCACGCTGGATGCCGAGTGCGGCCCCGAGCGACAGTGCGTCACCGGCGACGCCTGCCCGGGTAAGTGTGGCCCCTTGCTCGGCGTGGGCGAGGCGTGCCTGCCGCCGAACCGCTGCGAATCGGGGCTGCTCTGCGCTGTGGGCCCCGACGGTGGCGTGTGCCAGGTGCCGAGCGGGCTGGGCGAGGGCTGCACTCGAACCCAGCTGTGCGGCTCGCTCCAGTTCTGCAAGGGCCTGGACCGTACCGATCCACAAGGCACTGGGGAGTGCGCTCCGCGAGACGAGCTCTACGCCGGCCTGCTGGGCGACCCCTGTTCGCTGGGCGGCGCGAGCGGACTCTGCGAGCTCGACCTGGTGTGCTTGTTCGATACGGACGGCTCCACATCGGGCCATTGCGCAGAGCGCCTCGCGCCGGGCTCGCCCGGCGCGGCCTGTCAGCTGGCGCTGCCCGATCAGTGCCCGCGCGGCCAGTTCTGCAAGGTGACGGTCGTCGACCAGACGCCGATCCCGACCGGCGAATGCACCGCCAATCCCCAGCTGGGCGAGCCCTGCCTGTTCGAGGTCGGAGCCTCGCTGCCCGCCCCCTGCCCAACGGCTCAGTACTGCGACACTCAAACGCTCCGCTGTGAAGCGGGCAAGCGTCTGGGCGAGGCCTGCACCACCGATGCTGCTTGCTACAGCAAAAAATGCGACACCAGCGGGACGTGCGTCGCCCCGCTGGAGTGCGAATAACACGTGCCCTAGCACCACGCTGGGCCGCTATGCCCTAGCGCTCGCTCAAGCTTCGCTGATTTGCGCGCGTTTCGGCGCGGCACGGCGCTTGCTCCTACCCCCAGCAGGAGTGATGACATGAGCAATGCAAGCAATCGCAGCGAAGGCGCCGCCGAGAAGCTCGGCGGCAAGATCAAGGCCGGCATCGGCAAGTTGATCGACAACGAGCAGATGGAAGCCGAAGGCGAGGCCAAAGAGGCCAAGGGCCGCGCCAAGGAAGAAGCGGCCAAGGCTGCCGAGCGCAGCAAGGGCAAGCTCGAAGAGGTCACCGGTGCGGTCAAGAACCGTGCGGGAGCCGTGCTCGACAACGAACAGATGGAGGCCGAGGGCAAGGTCAAGGAGCTGCAGGGTCAGGCCCGACAGAAAGCCAACCGCTGAGCGTGCCCCGTCTCGCTGGCGGCGCGGCTGGGTCACGAGGCCCAGCCGCGCCGTAGTGCCCAACAGTTGCCGCCGTCGCCGCTCGGTCGCGGCTGAAGCCCGCCCCAAAATACGCCCAATGGCGCGTTTTGTCCGCGTTTCTCGTCGCGCAGGGCTTGTGCTAATGCCAGAGCGCTTGGCCAAGCTCCCGCGCCTGATCAGCCTGGTCCCCTACCGTTTCGAAGACGGCGAGTTCAGCGGTGTGCCACGTTTCGATTTCGAGCTGCGTCGCGCCCTGCCCAAGCTGCAGAGCGTGAGCATCAAGTTTTGGACGCGGGCCTGGCTGCGCTGGCTAGCGTGGCGCGAGCCGGACACGATCGTCATTACCGGCAACGAGACGTCGATGCTCGTGCCGCAGGGGCTGCGTACGATCGTGATGCACCACGGCTGCGCGCAGACGCACTGGGACCGCGACCCCGAGTGGCGCTGGTCGCTTCCGCGCACGATGTGCCAAGGCCAACGCAACATGTACGGCCTCGCCAATCGCTGGTACGTCGCGATCGCGCGCTGGACAGCCGAGCAATTCAGCCAGCAGTACGGCGTGCCGCAGGCGCGCGTGCTGCCCAGCTGGGTCGAGAGCATCGCACGCCAGCCGCGGGCCGTTGGGCGCAAGGTGGTACTGGGCGACTTCCGCAGCTTCAACAAGGGGAGCCGCACCGTCGACCAGCTGCGCGAGCGCGTCCCGGAGCTGGAGTTTCGCGCCCTCAAATGCACCTACCAGACGCGCATGGCCGCTTACGCCGAGGTCGACGCCTACCTGTGCTTGAGTCTGTCGGAAGGCGGGGCCTTCAGCGTGTCGGACGCCGAGGCGGCCAGCTTGCCGCTCGTCACCACCGACGTCGGCAACTACCTCGAATACGCCTCGAGCTACGTGCTGTCGTGGCAAGAGCGCGACGACGTCGAGCTGGTCGCGCGCAAGCTCGAGCAGGCGCTCGCCAGCGAGCGGGGACCGAGCTTCTTCGAAAGCTGGACCTTCGAGCAGTGGCAGAACGGCTGGCGTCAGTTGGTGGAAGAGGTGGCGGACACGCGCGAGCGCGCGCCGCTGCGAAGCCAGCTTGGAGCTCTGCCCAGCCCGACGGCCCCCAGCGCCGGGAGCTCCCGGTGAGCTTGAGTGATTGGCTGCTCCCGAGCGAAGGCCGCCTCTCGCTCGCGGATCTGCAGCTGTTCGGACGACTCGCGGAGCTCTTGCCGCGTGAGTGGACCGCGGCGCTCGTGCAGCCATCGCGCAGTGAGCGCCGCGCTCTGCCGCGCTTCAAGGCCGTCAGCCTGCCACTGCAGGCGCCCGGCGTGGACGTGCTGGTAGCGGCTCGCTTGCCGGGCTTCGGCAGCGAGAGCGAGGCGCCGTTTCGAGCCGCGCGGCGCGGCTGTCGCCTGCTGGTGGTGCTCGACCAGGCGCGCCCCCCAGGCGCTACCGACAGCGAGCGTTCGCTACAGGCCGTGCGCCTCGCTAGCGACGAGCTCCGCTGCTATCGCGGCGAGCTGTGCGATCCGCTGCTGCGGGTCGACGACTACCCCAGCGGAGTACGACCCATCCTCGAAGATCTCACGCCGCTGCACGACGTGCTGCGCCGCATCGACGACTCCGGGCTGACGTTTCACCTCGGCATCGTGCCTGCCATCGTCGAAGACCGCATGCAGGAGCTCCTGCGCAGCTTGCGCCATCTGGTGGTGTCGATGCACGGCTTCGAGCACGGCTACGCCAAGCTGTCGCGCGTGCTGCTCGAGGCTGGCGATCCTTTCAATCAACGCGGGACGGTGGGCGGCTTCGACGAGTTCGAGGGCGCCGCCTACGACGAGATTCTGCGCACCCTCGAGCGCGGCCGACAGCTGCTGCAGGCGCGCACCGGGCAGCTGGCGCTGAGCTACATTCCGCCGACCAACAAGGGTAACCGCCGCACGGGCCGCGCGCTCGAGCAGCTGGGCTTCGAGTACGTGCTCAGCGAGCGGCCGCTGCCGGGCTGCAAATTGCCCAGCATCGCCTCGGACTTTTACGACCGTTCGTCCAAGCTCGGGGCTGGCGCGCGGCCGCGGGTCGCGTCTCTGCACGCCACCTGGGAGGCCGACCTGGTGCAGGGCGGCGACCGCGAGTCGCTACCACGCTTCCTGAGCAAGCTGAGCGAGCAGCGCCGTGAGGATCGCGAGCAGCTAGCCGCCGTGGTGGCAGGTCTGGCCAGCGGCCTGGGCCGGGGCTGAAGCCCGGGCGCCACGCGCGCTCAGCGCTCAGCGCGCCAGCTTCACGCTCAGCCAGTCGCGCGCGAACCGCCAATCGCCGCGCGAGATGACGCCGCTCAGCGTGCCCAGCAGCGCGAACAAGGCGATCGTGACCACCACCGCCAAGGTCAGGCCCAGGCCCTTGGGCAGCTCCAGCTGTACCTTGAGCAGGTAAGCGGCGCCGCCCGCGACGGTGCTCAAGCCGAGCACGCGAAAGTAGTCGGCGCTGGGGAAGATTTCTCGCATGCGCATGCCCGTGGCACGTCCGATCGACCACACGTAAAACAGCACCATCGGGATAAAAGCCAGTGAGGTGCCGAGCGCCGGACCGATGAAGCCGACGCTCCAGGTGAGCGGTACGCACAGCAGCACGTTGACGATCAGCGAAAACACCGCGGCCTGCAGCATGTAACGCGGCTTACCGGCCGCGATGATGACCGAACCGAAGGTGGCCACGCGGCCCAGCGTCATCACCGAGTACAGCTGAAAAATGATGGCTGCACTCAGGTAGGCGTCGGTAAACAAAAGGCCCATCAGCTCGCGCGCGCCGACCACGAAGCCCATGGTCGTGGGCACGACGATTAAGCTCACCTTGGGGATGGTGCTGCGCCAAACCGCGATCGCCTGCCGCGGCTCACCGCGACCGAAATGCTGAACCAGCGACGGCATGTAGGCGTCGCCTACCGAATAAGCGATCGAACCGAGCACCGGCACCTGCCAGGCACCCGCCTGGTAGTCGGCAAACGCCGCGGCTGGAAAGCTGAGCAGGATCAGCCAGCGATCGAACTGCTGATTGAGCAGCGCCACCACGTCGGTGGTGCCCAGCGGTAAGGCGAAGTGAAACAGCTGCCTCACCGAAACCGGGCTGGCGACGCGCGCCACGCCCGGAAAGGTGAGCCGTAGAGCCCAGGGCAAGCTGAGCCCGAGCAGGCAGCGCGTGGCCGAATACCAGATGACGACGCTGA
>DATDEV010000289.1:0-7231 GCA_036522995.1 Polyangiaceae bacterium | reverse complement strand
GCCGGAGCGAGCTTTGGTGTGCTTCAGCCTCCGTGTCGGGGAACTCGGTCAGCGCCATCAGAAACGGGCAGCCGCGGCAGAACTCGGGGCGAACAGGTTTGCGATTCCGGAGGTCGTGTACTCGATGACCAAAGGCGCGCTCAACGTGATGACGCGCTCGCTGGCGCTCACGCAGGGTCGCCGCGGCATCACCGTCAACACCGTGTCCCCCGGGATCACCGCCACGGACATGAACAGCTGGCTCGTGGAAAACCGAGAGGCCCAGCTGCGCGTGGCAGCCATGACGGCGCTCGGTCGACATGGGCAGCCCGCGGACATCGCCGACGCCGTCGCCTTTTTCGCCTCCGACGACGCGCGCTGGGTGACCGGGCAAACCCTGGAAGTGAACGGCGGTCTGTTTTGGGTCCGCAAGGCGAGCGCTAGCAGCGGTTGGAGCCCCCGTTGACGGTCCGCCAGCGACTCAGCCGTCAGTAGTGCTGGAAGAGCAGGCGACAGCGAGTGCTGGAAGAGCAGGCGACAGCGCCTGGTAAGGAGAGCGCGAGAGCCGCAGCGGTACTCCAAAGTTTCACGGCGGGCGAAGTAACGCACAAGTTAGCACCTTGATCGCTTGGAGCATCTCCCGAGTGAGTGTCCGGATAGCGTTGCCTTCCGCGAACGGGAAAACCGTATCTGCGTGATAGGCTAACGCTGCGTGGCCCCAGCTCGGCGTTGGGCAGCGAAGGAGGCCTGCGATGAAATCAGCTTGTTCTTGGTTGGCGTGCGCGCTGGCGCTCGGATTGGCGGCGTTTTCCGGCTGTGGCGGCGACGAAGCAGGTGATGGAGCAGGCGCGGCCGCGGGCAACGCGGGCACCGGCGGCGGCAACGCCGGCGGCAGCAACGCAGGCACCGGCGGCAGCAGCGCAGGCACCGGCGGCAGCAGCGCAGGCATGAGCAGCAGTCAGGGTGGTAGCGGCAGCGGTGCCGCTGGCGCGTCGAGCAGCGCGGGTGCAGCGAGCGACGGCGGCGAGGGCGGCGCTAGCAGCCAAGGCGGACAAGGCAATGTGTCAGGAGCCCCGGGCGCAGGCGGCGCGGCCTCGGATCCGTGCGGCGGCTGTGACGCTCCTCAAGAGATTTGCGTCTATCAGGTGGGCGGTCCCGGGCTGAGCCACTACACGTGCGCGACCCAGAACCCGTGCGGCGCCGCCGGTGCGTGCGCGTGCATCGTCAACCAGGGCCCGTGCGAGCCCGCGCTCATGGGCGATCCGCCCAGCTACTGCGTTTGCGACAACGGGCTGGACTGACATGCACAGGGAATGATTGGCAGCCAAAAATACTGTGGACTCGGGGGCGCGAGCGCGCGAGCATGTTCAGTAAGGGGCTCGAAGCAGGGACGCCGCCCCTCCGCTCAACATGAAAGCTATCCTCGCTCTCGACCAGGGTACGACCAGCTCGCGCGGCATCCTCTTCGACCATGACGGGTCGATCCTGGCCGTCGCGCAGCAAGAGTTTCAGCAGATCTTCCCCAAAGCTGGCTGGGTCGAGCACGACGCCAACGAGATCTGGAAGACGCAGCTGGACACGGCGAAGGCTGCTATCGCCAAGGCGGGGCTCTATGCCGCTGACATTGCTGCCATCGGCATCACCAATCAGCGCGAGACCACGCTGATCTGGGATCGTAAGACCGGTGAGCCCATTCACAACGCGATCGTGTGGCAGGACCGTCGCACCGCCGAGTTCTGTGACGGGCTCAAAGCGGCGGGTCACGAAGAGCAGATCCAAATGCGGGCAGGCCTCGTGATCGATGCCTACTTCTCCGGCAGCAAAGTGCGCTGGCTGCTCGATAACGTGCCGGGCGCGCGCGCCCGCGCCGAGCGGGGCGAGCTTGCCTTCGGCACGATCGATTCGTGGCTGGTCTGGAAGCTCACGAATGGCGCCAGGCACATCATGGATGCCTCGAACGCCTCGCGCACCATGCTTTACAACCTGCGCGGCGGGTGGGACGACGAGCTGCTCAAGATCCTGGGCGTGCCCCGCGAGCTGCTCCCCGAAGTGCGGCCGTCGAGCGAGGTGTACGGCGAGACGACGCTCTTCGGCGGGCCGATCAAGATCGCCGGCATCGCGGGCGACCAGCAGGCAGCGCTGTTCGGGCAGAACTGCTTCGAGCGCGGCATGGCCAAGAATACCTACGGCACCGGCTCCTTCATGCTGATGAACATCGGCAGCGAGCCGCAGATCTCCAGGCACAAGCTGCTCACCACGGTGGCCTGGCAGATGGGCGGCAAGACCGAATACGCGCTCGAGGGCAGCGTGTTCATCGGTGGCGCGGTCGTGCAGTGGCTGCGCGACGGGCTCGGCATCATCAAGCACTCCTCCGAGGTAGAGACGCTCGCCGCGACCGTGCCGAGCAGCGGCGGCGTGTACCTGGTGCCCGCATTCGCGGGCCTGGGCGCGCCGCACTGGGATCAGTACGCGCGCGGGACCATCACCGGCATCACGCGCGGCACGACCGCCGCCCACCTGGCGCGTGCCGCTCTCGACGGCATCGCCTTTCAGGTCGCCGACGTGCTGGAGGTGATGAAGCAGGACAGCGGCATCGCCATCAATGGCCTGCGCGTCGATGGCGGCGCGAGCGCGAACGACATGCTGATGCAGTTCCAGGCCGACCTCCTGCAAGCGCCCGTCGTGCGCCCCAAGGTGATCGAGACCACCGCGCTCGGCGCTGCGTACCTGGCCGGGCTTGCGGTGGGCTTTTGGAAGGACACGGCGGACGTCTCGCGCTCCTGGCAGGTGGACCGCACGTTCGAGCCGCAGATGAGCGCCGACAAGGCGGCGCACCGTCGTTCCCGCTGGAACCAGGCGCTGCAGCGCGCCCGCGACTGGGAAAGTCACGAATGAGCGATTCGCCTTTCATCAAGCAAACCTCCACGTCTACGACCAAGCAGCCCCTCAGTCGCGACGCATCGCTCGAGCGCATCGCCGAGCGCACGGAGCCGTGGGACATCGCCGTGATCGGTGGCGGCGCGACCGGCATGGGCATCGCGGTCGATGCAGCGTCGCGCGGCTACAGCGTGGTCCTGCTCGAGCAGCACGATTTCGGCAAGGGCACGTCGAGCCGCTCCACCAAGCTCGTGCACGGCGGCGTCCGCTACTTGCAGCAAGGCAACATCTCACTGGTCATGGAAGCGCTCGAGGAGCGCGGGCGCCTGCTGCGGAACGCGCCTCACATCGTCCACGATCTGGAGTTCATCGTCCCGAATTACCAGTGGTGGGAAGCGCCGTTCTACGGCATCGGCATGAAGGTCTACGACATGCTGGCCGGCAAGTACGGCTTCGGCCCGTCGCAGATCCTGTCGCGCGAGGAAGTGCTCGAACGTATCCCGACGCTGTCGCAGGAGGGCCTGCGCGGCGGCGTGAAGTACCACGACGGCCAGTTCGATGACGCGCGGCTACTCATCGACCTCGCCAGCACCGCCGCCCAGAACGGCGCCTGCCTCGTCAACTACGCGCGCGTCGTCTCGCTGTCGAAGGACAGCAGCGGTTTCATGAACGGCCTCGGCTTTCGCGACGAGGAAAGTGGCAAGCAGTACGGTCTGGCGGCCCGCAGCGTCATCAACGCCACGGGCCCCTTTTGCGACGCGCTGCGCCGGGTCGACGAGCCGGCATCGAAGGCGCTCATCGCCCCCAGCCAGGGCGTTCACGTCGTGCTGCCCCAGGAGTTCTTGCCCGGCAAGGCCGCGATCATGGTGCCGCACACGCGCGATGGGCGTGTGATGTTCGCCATCCCCTGGCACGGCCACACGCTGATCGGCACCACCGACACGCCCATCGACGAAACGGCGCTCGAGCCGGACGCCACGGCGCAGGAGATCGAGCTCATCTTCGAGACGGCCAGCGACTACCTGGCCAAGCGCCCGACGCACGCCGACGTGCTCAGCGTCTTCACCGGCATCCGCCCTTTGGTCAAAGCCGACGACGGGTCGGGTACGGCCGCGCTGTCACGCGATCACACGATCCAGATTTCGCACTCGGGCCTGCTCACCATCGCCGGCGGCAAATGGACGACGTACCGCCACATGGCCCAAGACGCCGTCGATCACGCCATCGTGCTCGGCAACCTGCCCGAGCGGGTGTGCGTCACTTACAAGCTCGCCATCCACAACCCCGGTAGCCACGACGACGACGCCGGCTGGTTTGCCCGCCACGAGATGGCCCGCACCGTCGAAGACGTGCTGGCCCGCCGCACGCGGCTGCTCTTCATCGACACGCGCGCCGCCCTCGAAAAGGCTCCCCAGGTCGCCCGCGAGCTCGCTCAGGAGCTAGGCCGCGACGAAGCCTGGCAAAAATCGCAGCTCAGCTCGTTCAACGAGACTGCCAACCACTTCAGGATCCCCACATGATCGGCACCGGCTACCTCGCAGAGCTCGTCGGGACGGCGCTGCTCATCCTGTTCGGCAACGGGGTCGTCGCCAACGTCGTGCTCGCGAAGACGAAGGGTAACAACTCGGGCTGGATCGTGATCACGCTCGGCTGGGGGCTGGCGGTTTTCATCGGCGCGTTCTGCTCGGCGAAATACAGCGGCGCGCATCTGAATCCGGCCGTGACGGTCGCGATGGCCATGACTGGCAAGCTGCCGGTGGCGAAGGTTTTTGGTTACATCGTCGCGCAGATGCTCGGCGCCATGCTGGGCGCCAAGCTCGTCTACTTCTTCTACCGCGAGCACTTCAAAGCCACGGACGACGCCGATGCCAAGCTGGCGTGCTTCTGCACGGGACCAGCCATTCGCAACAACGCGCAGGCGTTCTTCTGCGAAGCGCTCGGCACTTTCTGCCTGATTTTGCCGATCTTCCTGATGGTGGATCCGACGCTCAACGTGCCCGGTCAGGAAGTCATGGTCGGGCTCGGCACGCTCGGCCTGGTGCCCGTGGGGTTGCTCGTCGTGGCCATCGGGCTCTCGCTTGGCGGCACCACCGGTTACGCCATCAACCCGGCCCGCGATCTCGGTCCGCGCATCGTGCACGCGCTCTTGCCGGTGCCTGGCAAACGTGACAGCGACTGGGGCTACGCCTGGGTGCCGGTCGTCGCCCCGCTCGTCGGCGCCGCGCTCGCCGCGGGCGTACAGACCGTGCTGCCTCGCTAGAGTCCCGACGGGCGTTGGCTGTGGGTCTCGGGGTAACGGCTGGCTACACTTGGCCACAATTCGCAGCGAAGGAGCGTCTTACTCGGTCTGAATCTGCTGGTGTGCACCGTAGGATGGGGACGATGGGATCCTCCAAGCTCGGTGCGCTTGCGCTTTCTCTCGTGTCGGTAGCGAGCTTGCTCGCCTTTGCTTGCTCGAGTGGCGGCGGCCTCGACCTCGGCGCGGGCGGCGCGGGCGGCGAGGCGGGTGAAGACGGCTCGCCGGGCGGCTCGACCTCGTCGGGAGGCAAGACTGGCGCGGGGGGACGCCCCCCGATTCCGCCGGCGACCTACCAGGGCTGCGCTGATCTCGGCTTCGTGTACGACGGCGGCGCCTGCACGACCTCGTGCAGCTCGGTGCGCTGCGACTGTGATCCGTTCCCCACCAGCTACACCGGCTGTCATCCTGACCGCGGCTGTCTCACGGCCGTCGACTGCGAGCTCGCCTGCGAGCTCGAGCTCGGCGACGTCGTGAGCTGCATCGGCGATTACGCGCCTTGCGACAGCGATCAGGATTGCGACGCCGGGCGCTGCGTCGGCGCTGAAGGAGCGACCCAGGGCAACTGCGAGCCCGGCACCTCCGGCTCGGCCTGTCTCGAGCAGGACGACTGCCTCGACGGCAGCTGTGTCGTCATGGACAGCGACGGCGCTTCCCGCTGCCAGCCCGGCGAGAACGGCACGCCGTGCAACGTCAGCTCTCACTGCAACACTGCTCTCGACTGCATCCTGCCCGCGACCTCCTTCGTCGGGACCTGTAGCGACGGCGAAAACGGTTCCGCCTGCTTCGACAAGTCCGACTGTGAAAGCACGATTTGCGTGGGCGCCTCGGCCGACTCCGCATCGCTCGGCGATTGCAGCGACGGCTCGCTCGGCTCGAGCTGCGCCAGCAACGTCGAGTGCCAGAGCGGTTACTGCGGTAAGGGCTCCGCCGGCGCCAGCGACGGCACGTGCACCGACGGCAGCGCGGGCAGCCTGTGCGTGTTCGCCAACCAGTGCGAAAGCGGTCTGGCCTGTGTCGTCAAGAGCGGCGGCGGAGGCTTGTGCAGCTCCGGTGCCATCGGCGAGGCCTGCCTCAGCGGCACCGACTGCAAAATCGGGGACTGCATCGCGGTCGATTCCTTTTCGAGCCTGTGCAGCGCGGGTGAGCTCGAGCAGCCCTGCGGCGAGAACCAGCAATGCGAGAGCGGCCACTGCCGCAATGGTGGCGGTGTCGAGCGCCGGGGCACGTGCTCGGACGGCGCCGTGGGTACTGCCTGCGATAACCGAGACGACGACGATTGCGACGACGCTCGCTGTACCCAGGATTCGGCTGGCGCGGGTTGGACGTGCGGCGCAGGCGCCCTCGGTGACCGCTGTAGCAAGCCGAGCCATTGCGTGGAAGGCACCTGCAGCCTGGCGAACGAGACCGACACCGACGGCTACTGCAGCGACGGCGCCGACAACGCATCTTGCAAGCTCGACGAGCACTGCCAGTCGGAGCGCTGCGCCCTGCGCAGCGGCGGCAGCGGCGGCACCTGCACCACGGGCGCGGTCGGCGCGCTGTGCGTCGACGATGTGGACTGCGTTTCTACCCTCTGCGCTTTCAACGCCGGTAACGGCTACGGCCAGTGCACGCTGGGTTTGCTGAAAAGCGCCTGCAGCGATACCGCTGACTGCGTCGAAGGCAGCTGCGCCTTCTCGAACGGTCTCGGGCGCGGTGAATGCACCGATGGCTCACTGGGCGCCTTCTGCGTGGTCCCGCAGCAATGCACCTCGGGCCACTGCTACACGGGCGGAAATAGCGCCGGTCTCTGCCAGGCCGGCGCCAAGGGCGAGCAGTGCGTCAGAACGCAAGACTGTCTGTCGGGAGTGTGCACGAACCTCGAGTGTCAGTGAGCTTGGCGCACCTGCTTCATTCGAAGCGAGGCAGGCAAAGCGCCCGCGGATAGATGCGCAGGCCGAAGCGGCAATACGGTTCCAGCGCCGGCAGCGCGATCGTTTCGAGGGTCTTGCCGGTGGCCGGAAGCTCGCGTGCTGCACGCGCAGGCTCAGCCTCTCGAACGGCGTATCGAGCTCGAAGCCTTCCTCACCCGGCACG
>DATDEV010000288.1:0-2378 GCA_036522995.1 Polyangiaceae bacterium | reverse complement strand
GGAAGCTGCATCCGAGTCGAAAAGTGCACCCGCGTCGGAAGCTGCCTCCGCGTCGAAAAGTGCATCCGCGTCCAGCACGCCAGCGGTGTCGAACGCTGCGCCCGCGCCCGGCGCTGCAGCGGAGCCCAGCGCATCGGCAGCGGGCAGCAAGCCGCGGTCCCCCAGCGCCCATGCCCAGCAGGGCCACGCGAGCAAGCGCGCTGTTGCGCAGTCCGAGGGCGATCAAACCGCTGCCAAGTGGAGCCGTGTCGGTAAGGCGCTGTCGCAGGGTGACGAGCAGGCCGCGCTCGATGCGCTCGATGCGCTCGCGCGCAGCGACGACGCACGCACGCGCGACAAAGCCGAGCTCGGCCGAGCGCAATTGCTGCTGGCTCGCGGCGACCGCGACGGTGCCTGCGCGGTAGCTCGCTCTCTCACCGAGCGTCAGGCCGGCGACCGCATCGAGCGCCAGGCGCTGGCCCTGCTCAAGAGCTGCACGCGCTGAGCGTGAGCGGCGGCAGCGGCAAGCGGCAGCGGCAGCGGCCCGCAAAATAGGAATCCCCCCCTCCCCAGCGTTGCGTTGCGCCCCCGAGCATCGCCCAACCGCGCCGTTTGCACGACGCGCCCCTGCCGCACCCACGAGCAGAGGACGGGGCTTGGCCCATTTTCACACAACGCAAACGCTAACCACCCATATCGTCACCGGCACCTCCGAGAGTTAGTCGTAGGGCCGCACTCCCGCGAGCGGAGCTATCGTTACAATTCGGCCAATCGCCAACCGCAGCCGGCGTTCATCTCCGCCGACGTGGGACAGGCCTGCCCTGGAGCAAACGCTCCCGTGACCACCGCGTCTACGAGGCACGAGCACGCCCGCTGTCCCGTAGAGGTCGCAACGCAGACCATCGAGTAGTCGCTGCCATCCGAGCAGTCGAAGCGCCCCTGCTCACAGATCACCCCCGTTATGCCGGGCTCGGGGCTAATCGGCCCGCCCCCGTACCCCCCCTGGCAGGTCACGATCGGACCACCGGACGTCGGCCCAACGCTTGGAGCGCCCGCGCTCACGCTACCGGCGGTGCCGTAGCTCGCGCTGCCAGCGGTGCCGTAGTTGGTGCTACCACCGGTGTTGCCGTAGTTGGCGCTGCCAGCGGTGCCGTAGACTTGCTCGGGGGGACTGGTACTCCCGCCATCGTAGTCAGCGTGGTTGCAGTCCTCAGCCTCGTCCTCGAATTCTCGGCAAGCCCGCTCGTTGCCGAGCACCGCGCATCCCTGTTCGTCGTAACAGCGCTGCATGCGGCCCGCTGTAGCCGCGCAGGCAGCGCTGGTGCGGGCGATAGCGGTGAGCTCCGCCCGACACTGCCCTGCACACTCTTCGTCGATTGAGCAGCTGCAGCCTTCGGCCTCGCACCCGCAGTCTGCATCCGTGCACGATCGCAGCACGCTGCACATGTCGTCGCACCACGTGGGCAGCAGCGCTTCCAAGCGCTCCGCCTCGGTGCGCTCCGGCCCCGCCACCACGTTGGTGCCCGAGCAGGCGAACATCAGCGGCAGCCACAATCCAAGAAATCTTACACGCATGAAAAACCCTCCGCGGCTTGCGACCGCCCTACCCATACGTCCCTCGACCACGCTCGGAGCTTCACGAAAACTCTCACGGCCCGACGCTTTCCCCGAGCAGCTGCCGCACGCGCTCCCGGTACAGGCCGCCCGATGCGCCATTGGCCAGCGGCGCCGCCAAGCGCCGAGCCTCCGCATCTCGCCCCAGTCGATGCAGCGCCTCGACCTGGATCAGCAAGCGCTCGGCCGAGAGCTGACCGCGCGGAAAACGCCGCGCGTGCTCGGCTGCGATCTGCAGTGCGAGCGCCGGCGCGACCCGCATCTCTCGCCGCGCCTGCTCGAGCAAGGTCGATTCGGCCGATAGGGAGCCGGCCCCGGACGCAGACGGCGTAGCGACTGGCAGCGAGGGCGTCGGATTCACCTTGGCGTCGTCCACGTCGGGCAGCGCCGTCGGCTCGACCGCTTGCGGCGTGGTCACGGGCAGAGCCGGCGCCGGCTTTTGACGAAGCGCCGGGCGAGCGCTGGCACTGGGCGGCGCGACCTCCGCCGCGCTCGGCCAGGGCAAGATGCCGGTCACGCTCACCACCGTTCCGGTGACCGCGACGGCACCCAGCGCTGCGGCCGCAGACTTGACGAATAGCCAACCAGCAGCGACGGCAGGCAAGGCGCTGGCCCTGGCGACCCTCGAGCGCAAACGCCGGCGCGTCGCGTCGTCGAGCGGGCGCGCTGCGCCGCCAGCCTGCAGCACGCTGCGCAGCTCTTGATCCGCTTCGGGATCGTCGATCAGCCGACGCGGGGCGCTCATGCTTCCTCCAGCCATTGCTGACTACGGCGCTGGCGCGCCA
>DATDEV010000287.1:0-2681 GCA_036522995.1 Polyangiaceae bacterium | reverse complement strand
GGCCACCCGTTCGGCGGGCGTCGCTGGCTTGACCGCAAGCTTGGAAGCCGGCGCCGGGCTCGTCATGCCAGCCTCCACTCCCTGGACGACGGTCGTCGCGCGACCCTGCGCCTCGTCAGAGCTCAGCGCGAAGCTGGAGCTTGCCAGCGCGAGCGTGAACCCGAGAGCGGCGAAGGCTGCTCCCGGCACCCCAAGGCGTCTCATCACTTCGCTCCTGCGCCGACCGAAACACTACCGCTGGCGCTCGCTGGTGGAGCCGCCGCCGGCTTCGCGCCTGGCGCAGAGCTGTCGCCCGTCACACCGGCGCGCAGGTTCTCGACGTAGCGAATGGAGGGACGCTGCTCGAGGGCGGTCGTGACGTCACCCTTCTCCCACGCCACCACGTCGAGCTTGATGGTCTTGCCCTCGGTGATGGTGAAGGTGTGACTGGACGGAATCTGGAACTTGTAGCCGCGCAGGTAGGAGAAGACCCCGTAGCCGTGGCCGCGCAAGCGCAGCACGATCTGCAGCGTGTGATCTCCCGGCGGGATGGAGCCGCTGAACACCGGGATCTCCTTCTGGGCCGCGAGCGCGCTGTTCTCGGACTCGTCGGTCTTGTTGTACTGCACCGCGCCGTCGAGGACGAAGGTTGCGCCCGTCACCCGGAAAGCGCTCGATAGCTCGTTTTTGAAGGTGATTTCGGCTCGCGCGCCGCCAGCGCCGCCCGACAGGATGGTGTCGGAGAGCAAGCTCAGGCGCGTGTGGCTGCGCCGAATTTGCTCCTTCAGCTCGTCGATGCGTTGCTCGAGGTCGCGCAGACGCACGACGTAGGTGCCGCCGTCCATGGCGCCCGTCGCGGTCGCGGGAGCAGCCGCGTCAGTGCGAGCAGCTGGGGTCGCCGCCGGCGTGGTGGTGGTTGCCGCTGCCCCGCCAGCCGCGGCTGCACCAGCAGCAGGAGGTGTGGCCGCGGGCGGCGTTGTTGCGGGAGCTGCCGCAGCTGGCGCTGCGGCAGCTGGCGCTGGCGTTGCTGCTGCAGGCGTTGCTGCAGCGGGCTTCGCGGCGGGCGTCGCGGCGGGCGTCGCTGCCGCTGCGGGCGGCTTGGCCGAAGCCGCGGGCGCCTGGGCATACGCGCCAGAAGCAAAAATGGTAACGGCGGCGAACGCTGCGAGACGGAAGCTATTCATGAGTCGCATCGGTTTCCCTCGTGGTGGTCGATCCGAAAAGGGGGGCAGTGCTCCCACTCCTCGCGCTGATGTGCGAAGCCGGACTTCCTCCAGGCGAGGCATCTTCCTCTGACCGCGCCCGCTAGCCAAGCCGCATTTTGCATACGGGGTCCAGAGCCCCCACCAAAGATTCATTAAGGGTTTGATAGCGTTTGATGCCCTGAGGCTGCGGCTTGCCTTGCCCCGGGGCTGTGCCGGGGGCTACCTTGGGCTTTAGGTCAACGGAAGATCGATCCCTGGGTTCGTGCGTCTGTACCCGAGGCGCGAAGCACCCTGCTTCGCCCCCTCGAGCCCGGCATCTTCCGCTCTCCTGAAAGAGTCGGAACGGGATGGCGGCCGTTCGCGGAGATGCCTCGGACGAGGTGCTGATGGTTCGTTACCAGCGTGGCGATCGCGAAGCGTTCGCTTTGCTGGTGAACCGACATAGCAAGCAGATCTACAACTTCGTGCTCCGTCAACTCCGAACCCCAGCGCTGTGCGAAGACGTCACCCAGGAAGTCTTCATGCGGCTCGTGCAGAACGCCGCCGAGTTCAAACACGAGGCGCGCTTCTCGACGTGGCTGTATGCCATCGCGCGCAACCTCTGCATCGACCAACTGCGACGCCTCCAGCACCGGCGCCACCCCTCGCTCGACATGCCCGTGGGCTCCGAGCCCGATGCCCGCACGCTCGGTGAGTCAATAGCGACCCAGCACCCAGCCGCGAACGCCGAACGGGCGGCGGTCTCGGCGGAGGTCCAGGCCGAGATCTTGAAGGCGGTCGAGTCACTACCGGACGAGCAGCGTGAGGTGTTCCTGCTGCGCGAGATCGCCGACCTGCCATTCCGCGACATCGCCGAGATCACCGGCGTCTCGGAGAACACCGTGAAGAGCCGCATGCGCTATGCGCTCGATCGGCTGAAGCTGGCGCTGTCCGAGTTCGAGGAGTATGCCCGTGCGCTGCGCTGAATCACCCGTAATTTCCAGGCCAAAAGTAGCACCCAACCGAGGAGCGAGGTGCGCGTAGGCGCTGGCGCGAGCTGATCATGGATTGCGAGAAGTTCGATCGAGTCGTGCTCGACCTGCTCTACGGAGAGCTGGACGAGCTCACCGAGGCTGCCGCGCGGCGGCACATCGAGCATTGCTCGCGCTGCAAGGGCGTGAGCGCGGGGCTACGCGCAACCCGCGAGGTTGGCTCACTGCCTCTGGTAGACCCGCCCGAAGGGCTCGAGCTTGGGATCCTGGAGGCAGAAAAGCGTTTGAACGCGCGCCTGCCGCTGCGCAAGAAGCTGGGCCGCGGCGTGTCCATCCTCGCGGTCTATGCGATGCGCCCGCAGCTGGCGATGGCGGCGCTGCTGCTGTTGATGATCGGTTCGAGCTTGTTCTTCTTGCGCGCACGGCCGGGCGCCCACGACAGCGTGCTCGTGACGGAGCGCGGCACTCCCGAGACCGAAGCGGAGCACGTCGCGATCTTGCCTGCACCGGAGCGACGCGCGGTGGC
>DATDEV010000286.1:0-2911 GCA_036522995.1 Polyangiaceae bacterium | reverse complement strand
TGACGCATGACCGCCTCGCCGATCGGCGAACGACAAATGTTGCCCAGGCACACGAAGCACAGGCTCGGCATTCGAGCCCGAAGGCTAGCCCAGAACGGCGCTCAGACGAAGCCGGTGAGGCCGCCGGTTTTGGTATCGGTCGAGCCGAACTTGTCCATTTCGAGCAGCAAATCGCGAACCGAGTTGTCGTATTGCTGGTGGGTGACCGGCGCCCGTACCGCCCGTCAGAACGGGCGTGCCAGGTGCGTCAGCAACATCTCCCGCGCCCCCGATTGCACCCGAGCGCGAGCACCCCGCACAGCAAGCGTAGGAACTGGTCATCGAAGCCACCTCAGGATGAGTGCTGCCGGCGCCGCGGGGCATTTGTTTGTTCTGCCCTTTCATCGAGCCCAGGGCGTAACGGCATCTATAGGCAAGAATTCAGTTTTTTGTTTCGCTCGCCAGCACAGGATTCCGTCCTTGGTGCGTCATTTACGCTTCAACCGATGGTCAAATATGACGAAAATTGGGGCGGGTGGGCCTGAGGTAGTTGACCCCAGAATCCGATAGTCGCAGCATCACCTACATGGGGTCAGCCACACAAGCCATCAGCGAAGGGCAGCTCGTGTGCCTTCGCGGTTTCGATTCAACCGAGCTCGACGAGCTCGGTCCTTCCCTCGCTGACGGTGGATTAGCCGTCAGCGACGACATCTCGCAAGCATCGGTGTGCGTCGCTAAATCCGACGTCACCTCGCCGGCGGAGCTTCCCTCGGATCAGGCAGTGTTGTGGATCGTTCCGGCAACGGGACATCCTTCGCCCAGCTTGTTCGAGCGTGAATCACCGACCGATTTCTTGCGTTCACCAATCGATCCATTGGAGCTGCGCTTGCGCATCTTGGCGCTGGTGGCACGCACGAAGCGCGTTTCGGAAGTTTTCCGAAGCGTGCTGCGCGCGGGTCCCCTGTGCCTCGATCGTCTGGCGCGTACGCTCACCGTCAACGACGTCGAGGTGCCGCTACGTCGCGCCGAGTGCGCGGTGCTCGAGTTCCTGCTCGATCACTCGGAGCGGTTCGTCCCGTCGAAGGAGCTGAATCGCGTAGTGCTCAACGGCTCGGTCGGGGGCAATGCCGCGCGCAATCAGGTCTACGAGCTACGGCAGCGCCTCGGCGCGGCGGGCGCTCCGGACGCGATTCAATATTTGCGCGGACGGGGCTACCGCGTGCGTTGGCCGGTCGCGCGCTGAGCGTGGCTTGCCGGTGGGGTTCGAGGCGATCGGCTCACTCGTAGCTGATCGCCTTGATCTCGATCTCGATCTCACCCGCTGGGCGTTGCACGCTTACCACGTCGCCCACCTTGCGTTTCATCAACGCCCGCCCGAGCGGTGATTGAAAGCTGATACGGCCGTCGGCCGGTGCCGCCTCGTCGGGGCCGACGATGAGATAACGGCTTTGCTTGCCATTTTCGTCCTCGACTTCGACCGTGGCGCCGAAGCGCACCTCGGCATGAGCCGCAACCTCTTGCTTGACCACCACCGCGGATTCCAGGCGCTTGGTGATGAAGCGAATCCGCCGATCGATCTCGCGCAGCTTTTTCTTGCCGTAAATGTACTCGGCGTTTTCCGAGCGGTCGCCTTGCGCTGCCGCCTCGGCGACCTCCGTCACCACCTTGACGCGATCGACGTTGAGCAGCCGATTCAGCTCGGTAGCGAGCTTCTTGGCGCCCTCGGGGGTCAGGTAGCTAGGCATGATAGCCTTTCCGCGTGAAGCGAAGCCATGGCCTGCTCGTCGCGCTGGGAATCGTCGTGGTCGGTGTCGCTCTCATCCTGATCGGTCTCTTCGTCGTCCTGCCCAGCTATATCGAGAAGCGGGTCGTAGCAGAAGCCGAAGCACGCGGCATCGTGCTCTCGCCGGGTGAGCTCTCGTTCGGTTGGCAATGGCTGCAGCTCTCCGGGGCGAGCGCCAAGCTGATCGGGGCACCCTCGATCGAGGCCAAGCTGGGGCTCGTCGACCTCCAGCTGCAGGACATGCAGCCCACGCTGATCGAGCTGTCTGACGTGCAGCTGGGCGTGAGCGGAACACTGCCGCGCGTGCTGCTCGAGCTCGGCGAGTGGACCAAGAATCACCCCAGCGCCTACGAGCTGCCCGTCGTCGCCAGCCGCATCAGCGTGCGGGTGGCCGAGCAGGCGGCGGGCGCGCCGTGGCTGCTGGTCACGGGCGGCTTTCTGACCAGGACTGTCGCTGGCGCGGCTTTTTCGGCGCAGAGCTGCAAGCTCGGCGGCTTCGAGCTGGGCAAGGTGGGCGCCGGCTTCACCAAGACCGGCGGCAATGTCACGCTTGGCTTCGGCGATCAGAGCGCGCAGGCGGCGCCGCTGAGGCTCGACGCCAGCTTGGACGCGACGGGCGCCGGCAAAATGCTGGTGGTGCTCACGCCCACCAAGCTCGGGCTGCTGGGCCAAGGGCTCGGCATCCCACTACCGCTGCCGGACGTGATTGCCTCGGGCGACGTAGAGCTGGCGCTGCCGCCCGGGCTCACCGGCGGCGAAGTGAAGGGCAAGCTACGCTCCAGCCTGAAGGGCTTCGTGCCGCCCCACCCGCCCGAGCTGGACGGCTTCGTGTTCGGGGACTTGACCACGTTCGACACCGAGCTGAGCATCGATGCCCCGCGCAATCGGGTGACGTTGAGCAACTCCAAGCTGCAGGCCGCCAAATTCCAGCTCAACGGCGGGGGCAGCATCGTGCGCCAGGGCCCGAGCGCCACGGTCGATGTGCTGCTGAAGGGCACGCTGCCGTGCGACGCGCTCGCGGGGGCCGCGGCCGAGTCCCGCCTCGGCCAGCTCCTCGGTCGCGCGTCGGGCAGGCAAGGCAAGCGCACGGCCCTTTCGATCGTGCGCGGCGACGTTTCGGTGGAGGTCGGGATCCAGGGCAACAGCCTT
>DATDEV010000285.1:0-3726 GCA_036522995.1 Polyangiaceae bacterium | reverse complement strand
CCCTACGTCACGCCCGTGCGGATTCAGCATGGCGATAGAATGCTCGACGGTCGCAGCGAGGACGTGTCGCTCGGAGGCTTGCTGGTGCTGGGGCCGCAGGCGTTCGAGGAAGCCATAGAGGTCAAGGTGCGGTTCGCGCTGCCCATGACCGGAAAGGTGATCGAAGTCGTCGCGACCGCGCGTTGGGTGAAGGCAGGGCGCAAGACGGGAGCCGTCGGCTTGCAGTTTTCGTCGCTGCCGCTGGAGGCGCACGAGGTGATCGAGCGCTACGTGACCATGATGGGCGGCGAGTGACGCCCGGCTGCGCAGCGCCGGCGGCCGCTCACGGCACCGCGGGCTTTTTCTTTCGCAGCTCCAGCAGCTCTTCGAGGTTGGCTTTGGCGCGCGGATCTTCTGCATCCAGGGCCAGCGCGCGTCGGATGGCGACCTCGGCCTTGTCGAGCTCGCCGCGCTTGGCGTGCGACGTGCCCAGATTGAGCCACGCGCTACCGAGCTTCGGATCCAGCTGGGTTGCCTGCTCGGCGCTGGCCAGCGCGCGCTCGTAGTCGGCGCCGAGCTGATAGGCGTAGGACAGGTTGCTCAGGTAGCTGGCGCGTTTGGGGTCGAGCGCGACTGCGCGCTTGAGCGCCACCAGCGCTCGCTCGAGCTGATTTTGCGCCAGATAGGCGGTGCCGAGATCACTTTGATAGCGCGCCTCGTTCGGCGCGAGGCTTACGGCCTTCTCGAAAGCGACGATGGCGTCGGGGGTGCGGCCCAGCAGCAAATAGACCGCCCCTAGATTGCCAAGGCGGTCGGGATTATCGCGATCGAGAGACGCCGCCTTCTCGAAATTGGCCAGCGACTCCTTGGTCTTGCCGAGCGCTACGAGCGCCACACCGACGGCGGACTGCGCCTCGGCCTGAGTCGGCATGAGCGCGGCGGCGCGCTCGAGCGACGCCATCGCCGACTCGGCCTTGCCCTGAATCAGCAGCAAGTGTCCGCGCTCGAGCAGCGCCGGACCGAACTCGGGGTCGAGCTTGAGGGCGGCGTCGAGCAGCTTGAGTAGCGGCGGAATGCGCGCGTCGCGCGGAGCTGCCGCGTAGTCCAGGGGCAGATCGGCCTCGGCCACGCTGACTCGCACCAGGCCGACCTTGGGGGCTGGATCCTTGGGCGCAAGCTGCTCGGCCTTGCGGTAGTGGGCGCGCGCATCCTTGTATTTTTCGCGGCCGTAGTCGGCGTCGCCGAGCGCGAGCTCCTGGTCGGCGGGCTCGCCGCTGCCCCGCGCCAGCCCCGTCTCGCTGACCGGTTCGCCTCCGCCCGGTGCCGCCGTGCCGGCGGCCCGCGTTTTTTCGGGCCTGGTTGGTGTGGTCGGCGGGGCGGCGGCGGCCGGTGCTGCGGGCTGCGCAGCGGCGGGCTGCGGAGCTGGGCTGGTCAGGGGCGGCTGGCTGGCGGCGGTGGCTGCCGGCGCCTGGGCTGCCGGCGGCCCGGCGCAGGCTTGGCTCGAGCAGGCGGCCAGCAGCGCGAGGGCGGCGCTCATGCGGCTGGTGCGCCTCATGAGCTGCGCCCGGCGTGGCCGTGCACGACCGCATAGGCGTGCGCCATGATCGTCTTGGCGGCTTCGACCCAGCGCTCGCTCTCGCTCGGCGCAGTGAGTCGCACGACGCCTGGCTGGCGCTCTTGCGTCACGCCGCTCAGCAGCTGTGCCGCGGCCCGCACCGGCTCCGGCACGCCGCTGTCTTGCTGGATCGCCCGCAGGTGGTCCACGTAGGTGCGCCCCCAAGGTCGAAACACCACCGACAGGGCGCCGTTGAGCGCCATCCCGGCCGCCCGCTGCAGTCCGAGCACTCCAGCGCTGCGGTCGTGCCGCTTGAGCCGCGACTCGGCTTGGGCCAGCTCGGCGAGCCCCTGGCGGATCCAGGCTTCCGGCGCCAGGCGCGTCAGCCACTCGGGTCGCGTTGAAGGGTCGTCGTCAGGGCGCATCGTGCTTGAGGGTGTGGTCCTTGCCGTCGAAGCGCAAGAGCACCTTCTTGCCATCGGTCTGCGTCGCGATACACACCGGGCGTCGCCAGACCCGCACCAGGCTGGTGAGCGTTTCTTTGGCGTAATCGGCGCGCAGGTCCACGCCGCGGTGATCGTGCGTCAAGAGCAGCTCACCGCGATTGTCGAAATTGCCCTCTTCGACGTAGATGAACGGATTGCCGAAATTGGTGAGCTGCGCCAAGAGCTTCTCTTTCACGGCACGGAATTCGCGCGTCTCGATCTCGAAGCGGTCGTTGCGGTTGGACCAGTTGAAAGTGAAAAGCTTGTGCTCGATCGCGAATTCAGGCGTCAGAAACTCGTCGATGAACGTGACGTCGTTGTAGAGCGCGCGCACCTCGAACACCTTTTCGCGCCCCAAGCCGAGCCGCAAATCCCAGTTACGCTTCACGTCCAGATCCGAGCACTCTTCCCATTCGCGGCCGAACTGGCCCTTGTTCCAGCGCTCTTCCACGCTGCGGAATAGCTCGACGCCGAGCTTGTACGGGTTCAGCCGACCACCGCTGGTGGCCATCACCCCCGCGTTGTTCTCGGCGTAGTCGACGATCTCGCTCCAATCGCAGACGTCGTTGGTCATCATGCGCGAATGCCAGAAGCTGGCCCAGCCTTCGTTCATGATCTTGGTCTGCATCTGCGGCACGAAGTAGTAGCCCTCGTCGCGGATGATGCTGAGGATGGCGCGCTCCCAGCGCTCCAGGGGAGCGTTTTCGATCAGGAACATCAGCACGTCCTGCTCGCGTTGAGCTGGAAACCTGCCGCGGTCCTTGTCGCGCTCGGCCTCGAGCTTCTTCTTCTGCTCCTCGATGTACTCGGAGGGGTTGATGAACTCCTCCATGTAATCCTTGGCGCGTAGCCGCGGCACGACCACCTGGCCCGGCTCCTCGTCGGGCTGCGATTCACGGCGCCGCACCACGAAGCGCGACCAGGGGTCAATCAAGTTTTCGAGCGAGAGGCAGGTGTCGATGAATTCTTCGACCTTGGGTACGCCGTAGCGGTCGACGATGCGGCGCACGGCCGAGCCGTGATTGGCCATCTTGTCCACCCACTTGCGGTTCGGGTGGTAGTCGTCGCCCGATCGCTTCATGGGATCGGTCACCGTCTCGCCGGCGTCCAAGTCGGTGGCGCGGAAGGAGAAGTTGTTCTTGAAGAAATCGACGTGCCCCATCACGTGGCACATCACGAGCTTCTGGTCGGTGAGGCTGTTGCCCTCGAGCAGGTAGGCGTAGGAGGGGTTCGAGTTGATGACCATCTCGTAGATCTTCGAGAGGCCGTACTCGTAGCTCTTGCTGAGCCGTTCGTATTCCATGCCGAAGCGCCAGTGCGGGTAGCGATTCGGGAAACCGCCATACGCGGCGATCTCGTTCATCATGTCGTAGCTGAGCATCTCGAACACGATCGGAAAGAAGTCGAGGCCGTAGCCCTTGGCGATCTTCTCGATCTTTTCCTGTTCGACCTTCAGGTACCGCGGCAGCGACGTGTTCGTTGCAAACTGCGCCATCTACCCCGAATTGTTGCACACCTCTCGCTCGAGCGGGAATCAACAGGGAGGCGGGGAGGCGGGGAGCGCAGCGGGTTTGGGGTTCGCTCCGAACGTTGCTGCACGGAAACGTCTCGGTGCCGCGTGGTTCCCTGCATCGCGCACCACCAAAAATCCTCCCCGCCTCCCCCCCTCCCTGTTTTCTCGCCCGTGGAGCGCGGCCCAAGGCCGGT
>DATDEV010000284.1:0-8015 GCA_036522995.1 Polyangiaceae bacterium | reverse complement strand
AGCTCCGGACCCCACCACAGGAACATCGGTTGGCGCGAGCTCAGCAGCGTCGACACCACGGTGCGGAGGCTGATGGGCCACGCCTCGATCGGCCCGAGCGGCGTGCCTGCCCAATCGAAGCTTCGCACCAGCTCGCCCATGACGCCGCCGCCTGCCAAGGCTCGTTTGCCCGGCGCTTTCGGGCTGTCCGTGGGCTCGTCCACCGAGTCGTACGCCGGGTAGCTCACGTCTCGCTTCTACCACGGTGAAGATTTCAGGTCGTAGACGCCGTTGCCGCCGCCGTGATTGAGCCTGCGGGTTACCATTTTGCCTCGCGCCTCGCCGCCGGCTAACGTGAACGCTCATGGTCAGCTGTCCGCGCTGCGGAGCCGGTGTCGAGGCGTCGGCTTTGGCGTGTCCTTATTGTCAAACGCAAACCGCCTTTGGCCGCGAGCAGCTCGAGCGAGAGCGTCAGGCCATCGCAACCGAGCAGTCGCAGCGCGCTGCCGAGCGGGACGCTCGACTGCAGGCGCTCTCGAAAAAGGCACGACATGCCATGTTCTGGGCCATCGCAGGTAGCGTGACCTGTTGCTTTCCAGCGGGCATGCTGGGCTTCGCGCTGGGACTGCAGGCGCGGAGCGCCGTGAAGGAAGCGGGCGGGCGACCGCCATTTACCGCCACGGTTGCCATCGTGCTCGGGCTGGTATCGGTCGTGGCATTTTGCGGCGGCGTCGTGCTCTACGTACGCGATAGCCGGGAGCGCGACGCACGCATCGCTGCGCTGAGCGCGCAGGTCGAAAAGGGCCGCTCGAGCGAGGCGATCGACCAACCGCTCGCCTGCGCGCTGGCGGAGCTCGAGCTGCTCCAGCACGGGCATGGCAGCGTCAACGCCATCAACATTTCGGGCTTTCAATGCGACGGCAAGCTCGCGCAGACGGGAGACCGCGCCCTGCTCGCCGACGTGCGCTTTCACACCGGTGCCGACGAGCGCCACGTGCTCACCGCCTGCCTGGTGCGCGGCGCGCGCTGGAGCGTGGCGGAGCTGCGCGATGACGGCTCGTGCTCGCCGCGCAGTGCGAGGCAACCGAGCGCCAGCGGGAGCGGTGCTCCCGCCGCGACGGCCCCTTGATGCAGGCCTAGGCGACGTGACGAGATGCGAGGGGTGCGGGCGCGTGTGGGCGTGCGTGGTGCAAGCTGCGCGCACATTTCTTCGATCAGATGTGCTAAAAGTGAGCGGGGGTCGACACTGACCGGATGCAGCTTGGATGCGAAACCTCCCACGCCAAAAGCCTGCTTCTAGTGCGCCGCCGCTGGCGGTCGCGCCTAGTCTGCGTGGCGTGATCGATGGGCTGGTGCAAGGCGCGCTGGTCGAGCTGCTCGACGCCTACGGTGTGGCGGTCGCGCCGCAGCGCAGGGCGGCTCATGACCGAGCCCTCACCGTGCCGGAAGTCTGCGCTGGAGCCCCATTTTCCTCGGGTAACGCCAAACCCGGGCGCGTGACGCTCGCGATGCCTGCAGGGGTAGTGGAGCTGATGAAGGGCGCCACCGGACTCAAGGCCGACTGGGCGCGTGAGCTGGCGAATCAGCTCGCCGGGCGGATCAAGAACCGGCTGCTGCAGTTCGGTGTGCGGCTCGAGGTAGGTGCTCCGAGCATGGTTGACTCCAATGTGCTCACGCGCCAGATCGCGTCGACGCCGGAGATGCGGGTCTACGGCGGCCGCACCTTGCGCGGCCTAGTCCTCGTCACCATCGAGGGGCTCCCGCCCGAATCGGAGCTTCACTGGGTCGGCCGCACGAACGGCGCTTCCGAAGGCGACACGATCCTGTTCTGAGCGCTAGCGCAGCTCGGCGATGGCCGCGCTGAGGCTCGAGATGCTGATGCCAGGGGCCGGCTTCAGCTCGGGTGCGAATAGGGCAACGCGCAGCTCTTCCAGACCGTAGAGGAGCTGGCGCGCGGCGTGGCGGTCACGCGCGGTGCTGCGCTTGGCGAGGTACTGTTGCCAGAGCGCCGTGAACGGCTCGGCCTTGCTGGCGTCCTTGCGCGGGTCGTTCACCGCGCGCAGCAGGCGGGCCTGGGCAGCGCGCAGGTAGCGGGGAAAATGTTCGAGGCGCTGAGTGCTGGTGTAAAGCAGCAGGTCGGGCGACAGCAGCTGCTCGAGCTGCTGCTGGATCGCCGTGGCCACGGCGCTGCCGCTCGGCTGGCTGGCGGCGCTTGCCAGCGCTTGTCGCGTCTTGTCGAGCTCGGCGGTCACGTTGGCGATGGCGCGCGCGGTCAGCTCGAAGACCGGCGCGAGTCGCGGTGTGCCGCTGGCCAGCAAGCGCTCGAACTCGGCCCTGGAACGCGGCAGCTCGGCCACTTCCAAGCCGAAAGCTTCGGTCGCAACGCGGCCCAGCACCTGCTCGCGGAACGCGTCGACCTCGGCGCGAGGCGGCGGCAGGCCCGGCCGGCGCAAGAAGGGCAGCGGGGCGCGTTTGCCGAGCGCGTCTAGTTGACTCTTGGCCGCCAGACGCAGCAACCGCCTCACGCCGTCGCGATGCGCCGCTTCCGCCTCGGGCTCGGCTTCGAACAGCGTGAGCGTGACGGAGGTCTGGGCGTCGAGCAGCGCTGGATACGAACGAAGCTCGGTGCCCATCACGTTGCGAACGATGAAGCGCGGCAGCTCGTCGAAGTCCCAGCGCGTGAGCTGGCTTCGCTGCCATTCTGGTGGCGGAGCCGTACGCTGCAATACTTCGCGGGCGCGTGCTGCGTGCTGCTGCAGCAGCGCGTCGATGTCTCGGCTCTCGGCGAGCGTTTGCCCCTTGTCGCTGACGATGCGGCAATTGAAGCGCAGGTAGGCTGGGATGGCGTCGGGACGGAAGGCAGTTTCCGGCACTTCCACGCCGGAAAAAAGGAATAGCGCCTGACTCAGCGCCGGCAGCAGGGGGCCGGCCTCGCTAGCCAGGTGCTGGCTGACCTGCTTTGCCAGTTCCGGGACCGAGCCGAGCCGCTTTTGCAGCGGACGGGCCAGCTCGGCCAGCAGCGCAGCGACCTTTGGCTCGCGCCAGGCCGGGATGGTCCAGTCCAGATCGCTTGCGGTCAGCTGTGGCAAGAGCGCCAGCGGTATCTGGAGCGTGACGCCGTCGTCGTCCGCCGACGGGTCGAAGCGATAGCTGGCCTGAAGCTCGACGCCGTGAAGAGTGATGCTGTCCGGGTAGTCGTCGGGCGAGAGCCCTCGATCCTGCGCCAGCACGTCGTCCATCGCTAGCCGCAATAGTCCTTGGTCGGTCTTCTCCGCGGCTTCGCGCCAGGCCTCGAAGGTCTTGCCGTTGACGACCGAGCTTGGCACGCGCCGATCGAAAAACGACAGCAGTAGCTCGTCGTCGGCCAGCATGTCGCTCATACGGGCCTTGTCGCGCAGCCTGGCCACCTCGGCCAGCAGCTTGCGATTCTCGTTTTGAAAGGCGCCTCGGCTCTGGTACTCGCCGCGCACCAAGGCGTGCTCCAGAAACATCAGCCGCGCGCGGCTGGGCGAGAGCGTGGCGTAGTCGACGCTGCGATCGCGCAGCACCGGTAGACCGAACAGGCTCGCATGCTCGCGCACCGAAGCCCGCGCCGACTTCTCCGACCAGTGCGGCTCCGAATAGCTGCGCTTGAGCAGATGCGCGCCCGCCTGATCCAGCCACTCGGGCTCGATCTTCGCCGCGGTGCGCGCAAACAGCTGACTGGTCTCGACCAGCTCGAAGGCCATCACCCAGGCCGGCGGCTTTTTGGCCAGGCACGACGATGGATGCAGAGCAAAGCGAGTCTGTCTGGCGCCCAGATACACCCGGTGTTCAGCGCTCCATTGGCCGATGCGGGAGAGCAGTCCGGTGAGCAGCGCCTGATGGAGGGCATCGCCCTTGGCGGAGCCGGCGGAGGCCTTGGGCTTCGGCAGGCGCAAGTCCTTCACCACGCCCTCGAGCTGGCGATGCAGCTCGCGCCACTCCCGCACACGCAAGAAGGACAGGAAGCTCTCCTTGCAGGCGCGCCGCAGCTGCGACATGCCACGGCTCTCCTGCTCGCGCACGAACGCCCAAAGCTTGAGCAGGCCGACGAAGTCCGAGCGCTCGTCACGAAAGCGGGCGTGCGCTTGATCGGCCTTCTGTTCCAAGGCGCGCGGGCGCTCGCGCGGGTCCTGCACGTTGAGCGCAGCTGCGAGCACCAGTATGTCCGGCAAGCAGCCGTGCTCGGCGCCGGCCAGGATCATGCGAGCGATGCGCGGGTCGACGGGGAAGCGCGCCAGCTCGTAGCCGAGCGGCGTCAGGTTACGTTCCTCGTCGAGCGCGCACAGCTCTTGCAGCACGCGGTAGCCTTCGCTGATGGCGCGAGCGCTGGGCGGATCGAGTAGAGGAAATTCCTCCACGTCGCCCAGCCCCAGCGACTTCATGCGCAAGATCACGCCGGCCAGGCCAGTGCGCTTGATTTCGGGATCGGTGAAGGCCGGGCGCGCAGCGAAGCTTTGTTCGTCGAACAGCCGGATGCAGATACCGTCGCGCACGCGGCCGCAGCGCCCCTTGCGCTGATCGGCGCTGGCCTGTGAAATGGCTTCGATCTGCAGGCGTGTGGTCCCGGTGCGCGGGTCGTAGCGGGAAAGTCGCGCGACGCCGGTGTCGATCACGTACACGATGCCCGGGATGGTGAGCGATGTCTCCGCGACGTTGGTGGCCAGGATCACGCGCCGCTGCGGAATGCTGGCGAAGACCTTGGCTTGCTCGCCGGCCGACAGTCGCGAGTAGAGGGGCTGCACCTGGGTGTGGCGCAGCTGCCGCGCTGTAAGCGCCTGCTCGGTCTCGCGAATCTCGCGCTCGCCCGGCAGGAACACCAGGATATCTCCACGCGGGTCGAGCGAGCTGACGTTGACGACCGCGTCTGCGACGGCATCCGGCAAGTCGACGTCGTCGGCTGGAGGCTCGTAGAGCACCTCGACCGGAAAGGTGCGCCCCTCTACCTGAATCACCGGCGCGCCGTCGAAGAACTGTGCGAAGCGCTCGGTCTCGATGGTGGCCGAGCTCACGATCACCTTCAAGTCGGGCCGTTCGGGCAAGATGCGCGCGAGCCAGCCGAGCAAAAAATCGATGGTCAGGCTGCGCTCGTGGGCCTCGTCGATGATCAGCGTGTCGTAACCATCGAGCAGGCGGTCGCCCTGGATCTCCGCCAGCAGAATACCGTCGGTCATGAACTTGACCCACGTGTTGCGGCTGGTGCGGTCCTCGAAGCGGATCTGGTAGCCCACCTCCTGACCCAGCTCGCATTCGAGCTCCTTGGCGACCCGGGCTGCTACGCTGGTCGCTGCGATGCGCCGCGGCTGAGTCACGCCAATCCGCCGCTTACCGCCGCGGCCCACGTCGAGCGCTAGCTTGGGCAGCTGCGTGGTCTTGCCGGAGCCCGTAGCGCCCGCGACGATCACGACCTGGTGTCGCTCGAGCGCCGCCGCGATATCCGGCACACGAGCCGAGATCGGCAGCTCTGCCGGAAACCGAATCCTCGCGCGCAATTACTTGGTCTTGTTGCACGAGGCCAGGGCCTCGTCGGCCGTGAAGCCATTGGCCATCAGCTTCTGCACGCAGGCCTTTTGAGCATCGGCGGGCGAAGCCGCAGCAGGCGCCGCAGCAGCACCTGCCGGTGCGGCAGCACCTGCCGGTGCGGCAGCACCTGCGACCGGCGCGGCAGCACCTGCGACCGGCGCAGCATCGGCCGGAGCCGGTACCTTGGCCGGACCAGCCAGGGTCAGCTCGAGCACGGTGCCGCTGGGGACTTTGACCTGTTTGCCGCGCGTGAGCATCGCCGCTGCGCCACCGACAGCGGCGCCCTTGGCCGCGCCGCTGCCTCCGCCGAAGGCCGCGCCGACCAGCGCGCCGGCTGCGACCTTGCGCCCGGTGTCGCGGCCGCTGCCCTCGCCGACCGCCTGGACGCCCTGGCTCTTGATCGGGAAGAGCATGCCGCTGATCTGCAGATCGGTGAAGGCGAGCTCGACCTCCGAGCGGCCCGCGATCCTGCCTGCCGACTCCGCGCTCGTCACGATGCCGAGCACCTTGGTGCCCATCGGAACGATCGGCTTGCCAGTGGCGTCGAGCAGAGCCGCCTCGAGCGTCGCGCTAAAGCGCAGTCCGGCGCCTTTGGCCGAGTCGACGGTGTCGTCCATGCGCAGCACCAGGCGTGAGCCTGCCGGCACTTCGACGACGGGTCCGCTGTATGCGGGGGGTGGTGGTGGCGCCGGCGGAGCCGATGCCGGGGTGCCCGCGGCCGTGCCGCCGCTGGGGGAAGCGGGCGGCGGCGCCGCTGCTCTCCGACAAGCGCTCGAGAACGTGGCGAGCGCGAGGACACCCACGACCATCGCGACGGACTTGTTCATGGCTCGACCCCGTAGTCCCTAAACGGATCGGGGACAATCCGTTTCAACCGAGCTGTAACCTGCTGGCCGCGCAGCGCTGACGCTCCGGTTTCGCTAGCCCGTCAGGCAGCGCGCGACTCGCTCCGTTTTCATGTGAGCTTCGGCGGCGATCAAGTGCTCGAGGGCGGACATCTCCTCTTCGCGCAGACCGAGCCTGGCTGCGGCATGCTGAATGGCACGGCGCTCGCCGCCCGCGTAGTTCTGATCGGAGCGAGCCGCCAGGATGGCCAGGTAGATGATCGCGCGTCGCGAGCGATCGGTGGCTGGCGTGCGGTGCACGACCACGTCGAGGCTCTCATCGGCCGGGTACGAGTCGAGCTCCTGGAGCAGCGCTTCGGGGGCGCCGGCGGCCGCCGCGCGTCCCAACACCCAGCTGCGTTCCGCGCCCGTGAGCAGGCCGTCGCCATTGGCGCAAATCATCAGCGCCTTGAGGAAGGTGCCGCGACCGCAGCCGCAGCTGATGTCGTCCAGCTGCCAGCCCCACAGCTCTCGATAGTACCACCTTGCTGCGAGCTCTCGAGCGCGACCAATCGTTCGGCTCTCGCCCTGGGCAAGCCTGGCGTTCGGCCGCCGACGTGCCGGCTCGAAGGGGTTGCCCTCGGGAAAGCAAATACAGAGACGCTCCTGCTTCAGGCGCTCCTCGCGCCGAACGATGCGTTCGATGGCCGCCACCTCGGCGCTCTCGACTCCCAAGGCTCGGGCGGCCTGACCGATCACACGGCGCTCGGCGTCGGCATAGTCGCGATCGGCGCTGGCCGCTTTGATGGCAGCGTAGATCAGCGACGGGCGCGTCTCGTTGGTGTCGCCGGTTGCGGCCAGCAGGGCTTCGATGTCGTCGTCGGCGTCGTACTGGCTCAGCTCTTCGAGCGATGAATCCGTAGCGCCGGCGATCGCGGCCCGTTCGAGCACCCAGCGGCGTTCTTCGTCGCTCAGCCTACCGTCGCCGTTGGCGCATACGAGCAGAGCTTTCATGAACGCGCTCAGTGCCTCCGGTGGCGGCACTTCCTGCGGGCTCCATCCCCACAGCTCGTTGAAGTACCAGGCGGCTGCGAGCTGCCGCGCGGGACTCAGTGGGATGGGTACTTGCGCTGGCGACGTCATGACGTGCCTCCTTGACCTGCTGGAACACGACTGTCCCCCGCCCCGAACGGATGACTGGACACGTTATCATGGTCCGCCAGGCCGCTGCTCGTGAATCCGCGGACGCGATGGTTGCCAGTAGTCGTCGTTCTCGTGGGTCGTTGTGGCTCGTGGTTGGGACTCACCCTTGGGCTGGGGTTCCAATGACCCACGAGAACGATGCCTCTATATAGGAATGCCTATTGGGCTTTCGTGGCCGCTTCGAGATCGGCGGGGGCGAGGCCCAGCGCTTGGGCCGCACCTTGGGCATAGCGGCCGGCTCGAGCCGCAGAGCCCTGGTAATAAATTTCCGCGCGCCTATCGCTTCTGGACGCGCTAACCGCGCCTCAGCTCGGGCGATCGAGCGGATCGAACGACTGCAGATTCTGCACCTGCTCGGAGGTCTTGCCGAAGCGACGCTCCTTACCGTTGTACAGGTCGACAGCGTCCAGCAGCGTGGCGGCGTTGAACTCCGGCCACATGATGGGCAGGAACACCAGCTCCGCG
>DATDEV010000283.1:0-2344 GCA_036522995.1 Polyangiaceae bacterium | reverse complement strand
GCGCGTCCAGGCTCGAGCAGACTGCCATTGAGCAGCGTGCCGTTGCGACTACCGCGATCGAGCAGCTCCCAGGCGTGTCCGTCCCAGCGGATCAGGGCGTGCTGCGTCGACACGTAGGCTGCGCTCAGACGCAACGCACATTGCGGGCCTCGGCCGATCAGGTGCTCGTTCATCAACAGGCAGGACCTGGTTCCGTCCGTGCGGCGAAGCTCCGCCATGGGTGCACTGCGATTAGAACACGCCCCGAACGCCCCGAAAAGGCCCAAGAATTTGAACACTTACGCGCGGGTTGCGATCGACTGCAATCGACCGGGTCGGGCGCGATCCGCCATGGTCGATAGTATGTTTGCCAGTGACGAACGCAGCGACCTTTCGGCACTGTGGGACGAGCTGGTAGCGGGCCGCTGCAAGGTCGAAGGCTGGGAGCATGCTCCGGACAGCTGGTCGGTGCAGGTCACGCGGCGTCCGGAGGTGCTGCAGGGGTTTCCCCCGAGCCTGCGGCTGCGGGACGTCGAGATTCTCGAGCACGCTTTACTCTGCGGAGTCCGCAAGCTGGTGGCCGTCGACGTGGGCCTTTCTTGTTCCAGCATCGCGGTCATCATGCAGGCTTCGTTTCAGTTCATGGGCGTGAGCTGCGTACCGTCGCGCATCCCGGGCATCCTGGTTGCCGCCGCGCATGCGCGACGCCATCCCGACACCGAGCCGCGCTCGGGCCTGCGCCTGGCGCAGCCCCCGTTACGGCAAACCCTGCGTGTGGGTCGCCCCGATGCCGTGCTGGCTGCCTGGCTCGCCCCCGCCGAGCTCGCGGTCATGCGCCTGCTGGTCGAGGGCCTGAGCTACGCCGAGATAGCCCGCGCCCGCCAAACTTCGATTCGCACGGTGGCCAATCAGGTCGCAACTGGCTTTCGCAGGCTCAGCGTCTCCGGCCGGGCAGAGCTGCTCTGCTTGCTCGCTCGCTGGGGCCTGGACGAGCCGGCGCCACCGGCGCGCCGGCCCCCAGCCTCGACGCCAGCGGCCGAACGGCGCGCCGTGAGCAGGCAGGTGCGCCGGGTCGAAGACTCGCCGAGCGCGACGCATTACCCGGTGCCGGCGACTTGATGGCAGAGTGACGGCGATGCGCCTCTTGAGTCGAGCAGTCGCCCTGGCGGTGGCTCTTTCGTCCAGCTGGGTCGCAACGGCGTGGGCCCAAGACGAAACTCGAGCCGAGGAAAGCTTTCAGGCGGGCCATAGCTTACTCGCCGAAGGCAAGTACACCGACGCTTGCCCCAAATTCGAAGAGAGCCAGCGCCAGGATCCAGCGTCCGGCACCCTGCTGGCGCTCGCCTACTGCCAGGAGCTGTCGGGGCATCTGGCCAGCTCCTGGCTCAGCTACCTGGCGGCCGCGCAGCTAGCCACGCGAGACGGACAAGGCGAGCGCCAGAAGGCGGCTCAGGAGCGAGCCCAGGCGCTGTCTCAACGCTACAGCACGTTGAAGATCGTGGTCCCGCCCGAGCTCGGCAACCTGCCAGGCTTGCGCGTGCTGCGCGACGGTAGTGAGATCGAGCGCTCCTCGTTCGGGACGCCCTTGCCGCTCGACGGCGGCACCCATTCCATCGAGGCGTTAGCGCCCGGGCGGCTCAGCTGGCGCGGTACGGTCACGTTGCGCTCGGAAGCCGACCACAAGACGTTGACGCTGCCCGTTTTGGAGACGAGCTCCGCGACGGCCAACGGGGCCGAGCGGCCCGACGGCGCCGAGCCGCCCCCCAATCGCTTGCGGCAAGCCAGCGTCGCGCTCGCGGTCACGAGCGGCCTGGCGCTGGCGCTGGGCGGAGTGTTCGGCGTGCTCGCGATCACCCGCAACAACGCTTCCAACGAAGATGGGCATTGCGACGCTCGCGGCTGCGATGCCAAGGGCATCGAGCTACGCAACTCGGCCCAGTCAGCCGCGAGCGTCTCCACCTGGTCATTCGTCGCTGCCGGTGCGCTAGCCGCCGCTAGCGTGACACTCTATCTCACCAGCTCCGACTCCCACTCTGTCACGCGCATCGAGACTGGTGTCTCTCGAGGCAGCGCGGGACTCACACTCACGCGCAGCTTCTAGCTAACTGCACGTCCCCCAGTACGTATCGTTCGCGGCGCCCTGGATGCAGGTCTTGTAGAGGCTACCGCCACAGGAGCGCTTGTCGCCCGGCAGGCAACGACAAGTGCCCGTCAACTTGGCCGCGAATTCGCACACGGTAGCTCCGCCCCCAAACGGCGGCATGCACGCCGCCTTGGCACAACTATTCTGACCGACGAGACAGCTGGTGGTGTTGCACAGAAGCAGCGCTGGCGCTGCCGCTGGCGCTGGCGCTGGCTCCGTTTT
>DATDEV010000282.1:0-2388 GCA_036522995.1 Polyangiaceae bacterium | reverse complement strand
CAAGCTCTTGGCCAGCTCCCGCCTCGACGTCGGGGCGCTCGACCTGCAAACGCTCTGCGCGCGCGACGTCGCCTTGCGGGCGCTGGAGCGCGCTGGCATGGGGCCGGAGCTCCTGCACGATACGTCCGGCGAGGCGAGCGTGCGCGGTGATGCGACGCTCCTGGCGCGGGCACTGGGAAATCTGCTGGAGAACGCCGTACATCACGCCGGCGGCGTGACCGAGCTCACACTACGCGCCGACGCCAGCAACGTGTACCTGGAGGTCACCGATAGCGGCTCCGGGCTCAGCCCCGAGGCGCTGGCCCACGGCTTCGATCCGTTCTTTCGCGGCAGCCAGGACGGCCAGAGCAGCTCGCGCGGCGCGCTCGGCCTCGGGCTCTCGCTGGTGCGCCGGATTGCGCGCGCCCACGGCGGCGACGCCAACATCGAGAATCGGCCGGATGGCGGCGGTGCGATCGCAACGCTTTCGCTACCCAAAGCCAGCGCGAACGAAAAGACTACTGGTGCGAGCGCTTGAGGCTCAATCGAGCTCGCACGCGAGCGCGTTGACGCGAGGCGGCGTGCAGCTGCCGTCGCAGAAACTTGCGATCACGTACCGCTGCGGCCGCGCCTACTTGGCGATGTCGTGCGCGGCCAGGCGCTCTAGAGCTTGCACCATGCCCGAGTGATCCAGCCCGGCACCGCCGGCCGCGACCACGGCGTCGAAGAGCTGCTGGCAGTTGCTGGTGGCTGGCAGGCTGATGCCCAGCTCCTTGGCGGCGTCCAGAGCCAGGTTGAGGTCCTTTTGGTGCAGCGCGATGCGAAACCCGGGCTGGAAATTGCGCTTGATCATCCGCTCACCGTGCACCTCGAGGATGCGTGACGAAGCAAAGCCGCCCATCAGCGCCTGGCGCACCTGCGCCGGATCGGCCCCTGCCTTGGACGCGAAGAGCAGGGCCTCGCCGACCGCCTCGATCGTGGCCGCGACGATGATCTGGTTGGCGACCTTGCACGTCTGACCCGCGCCGCTGTCGCCGATCAGGGTGATGTTCTTGCCCATCAGCTCCAGCAGTGGCCTGATCTGGTCGAAGGTCTGCTGCTGGCCGCCCACCATGATCGTGAGCGTCGCGGCTTTGGCGCCGACCTCACCGCCGGACACGGGCGCGTCGAGGTACTCGCAGCCGAGCTCACGAATGCGCGCTGCGAACTTCTTGGTCTCGCTGGGCGAGATGGAGCTCATGTCGACGATGGTCTTGGCTGTCGCGTGGTTCGTTGGGGCCCCAGCGGCGGTCGCGTGGTTCGTTGGGGCCCCGACCCCAACGAGCAGCGCACTGGCGATGCCGCCCTCGCCGAACAGCACCTTCTCGACGTCCGGCGTGTCCGGCAGCATCAGGATGATGACGTCGCTGCTTCGCGTGAGCTCGGCGATCGACTTGGCCGCCGTACAGCCATCGAGGGTGGGATTACTGCGGCTGAAGGTGAGCACGCGGTGGCCGGCTTTGGCCAAGTGCGCCGCCATGGGCTTACCCATGATGCCTGTGCCGATGAAGCCAAGGTTTGTCATGTTCCTGATTCCTTATAGATAGGGCTCGGCCCAGCCCAGACCTGCGTCGGTTTTGGTCTTGGGCTTGTACTCGCAGCCCACGTAGCCCTTGTAGCCTTCACGATCGAGCAGCTGAAGCAGGAAGGGGTGGTGGATTTCGCCCGTGCCGGGCTCGTTGCGGCCCGGGTTGTCGGCGATCTGCAGGTGCGCGATGCGCGGCAGGTTGCCCCTGATGGTCGGGCCCAGATCGCCCTCCATGATCTGCATGTGATAGATGTCGTACTGCAGGTAGATGTTGGACGAGCTCACCTCGGCGAACACGTCGAGCGCTTGCCTGGTTCGATTCAGGTAGAAGCCGGGGATGTCGCGGGTGTTCACCGGCTCCACCAGCAGCTTGATGCCCGCCCTCCCCAGCTCGGCGGCGGCAAACTTCAGATTGTCGACCAGCGTGCTCAAGAGCGCGTCCGGATCGGCCTCGGCCGGCGCGATGCCCGCCAGGCAATTGAGCTGGGTGCAGCCGAGCTGCTTGGCATACTCGATAGCCAGCCCCACGCCGTCGCGAAACTCGCCGCGACGCTCCGACTGACAGGCGATGCCGCGGTCGCCCTTGGCCCAGTCGCCGGCAGGCAGGTTGTGCAGCGCCTGAAGCAACTGGTGCTGCCCGAGTCGATCGACGAGCTGCTGCTTTTCGTAGGCGTACGGAAACAGGTACTCGACCGCTTTGAAGCCGGCCTTGGCGGCCGCGCCGAAGCGGTCGAGAAAGTCGAGCTCGTTCCACAACATGGTCAGGTTGGCAGCTAACTTGGGCATCGCGTCGACCCCCTCCCGCTCTACGCGGTTTTGAATTTTCGAGCCAGGCTTTGGGC
>DATDEV010000281.1:0-2099 GCA_036522995.1 Polyangiaceae bacterium | reverse complement strand
GCAGCCTTGCAGGGCTGGCCCGGCGCAGCTGAGGGGCGGCTCGCCACCTGCGCCAACCTGGCCCGCCGCGCCGACCGGAGCTGCCCCACCCTGGCTTGCCACCGGCAGTGGTGCCTCCATGCGCGGAGGCTCGGCGGCGCGCGACGGCTGGCTTACTTGCGGTGGCGCTTCGACGCTCGGGCGGTCGCCCACGGGGTCTGCTTGGCTGGGCCGGAGCTCCTCCCCGACGGTGGCGCCGCCGCAACCGAGCAGCGAGGTCGAAACCGTGACGCGGATAGCGGCCGACAGGGCCGCCCTCAGCACATGGGGCTCCATACGAGTCTCCTCTCCTCAGAAGGTCGACGCGACCCTCGCTAGAAGAAGTGCCATGAGACGCGGCGTAGCGTCTATCAGTAGTTTTGAGACTCAATTGTACTGCTGCGCCGTACAATTGACGTTCGCCGGGCACGGGCGCGTTCACCGGGTTAGTGCAGCGGAATCTCAGACAGCTCGGCGCCCAGTTGCTGGAGCTCGCGCTCGCGCGGCTGCCCGGTGCGCCACACCAGGCGAAACCAGTCGCTCGGCAGCTTGGTCTTCGGCATCAGCCGCACCAGCTTGCCGGTCGCCAGATCATCGCGCACGAAGTAGAGCGGCAAGACGCACACGCCAGCGCCTTCCAGCGCGCGAGCCCGCACTGCCGCGATCGCACCCAGGCATTGCACCCCGCGAAACTGCCACACCTCCCTGGCCGAACGCGCATCCAGAAAGTAGCGAAATAGCGGCAAGTCCTGGTGCAAGTCGAGCAGCACGTGCTCGAGCGCGTCCACCGGCTCGCTCAGCTTGCGACGCTTCACGAGCGAACGGTGCGCTACCGCGACGTATTCTTCTTCGTGCAGACGCGCGAAGGACAGGCCCGCGTTGGTGATGCGCGCGCTGGTGATCATGCAGCTGAGCTCACCGCGCAGCACACGCGGCAACAGATCGGCCGTGTCACCGAAGTAGAGGTGCAGGCGACGCTCGGGGCTGCTGCGTTCGAGCCGCTTCAGGGCCGGAACGATCCAGCTAAGCCCCAGCTCGAAACGGGTGCCAATCGTGAGCTCGAAGGGCAGCAGGGCCTGGTCGTGCACGACGACGCGGCAGCGCTCGGCCTCCTCGAGCGCCCGGCGCGCCTGGGGCAGCAGCCGTTCGCCGTGCGCAGTCAGGGTGAGCTTGCGGGTGGTGCGCACGAACAGCGCGGCTCCCAGCTCCAGCTCCAGCCGGCGAATGCGGTCTCCGAACGCCGCTGGCGAAAGCGCGCAGGCCTTGGCCGCTCCGCGAAACGACATCAACTGCGCTGCATGCACGAAACAACGCAAGCTCTCCAAATCCAGCGAGCTCCCGAGCGCTGCCAATACCCTCCCTCTAACACGATGGCATCCGGGCGCTACTTGGGGCGCCGCCTCGAAGCGGTCCCGGGGCAAGCCGGCTAGCCGACACACGCGCGCCCGATCAGCGGATTCGCTTGGTCATTTTGGCGTCGCCTGGGTGGGGCTCAAGCCACCTGCAATGCCTGCTGCCGGACCGTCGCCATCTCCTGAATGGCTTTGGCGCGCAGCTCGGGGCGGCCCGAGACTCCGAGCTTGCCGAAGGCGGCCCCTACCTGATTGGCGATCGTGCGCAAACGAGGTGCCGCGGCTTGGCCGATGGGTGGCAGCCCTACCGCGTCAACGTGGTCCCGACGAGTACCGATGGGGCCTACGACAGCCAACCCCGGGGAATGCCTACCGACTGCGACCGAGCTCGTGTTCACGCCAGAGAACTGGATGGCACAAGTCGTCACCGTGCGGGGTATCGACGACGCGGAGGTCGACGGAATCCAGGATTGCCACATCGTGCTCAGTCCAATCAGCCGCGCCAGCCAGCAAGAAGGCGACGCCCGCCAAGCGCAAAACGCGTTAGGCCGGGCTTCGAACCATGAGCCACAGCTTCGGAAAGCTGGGCTCATCGATGACGTGAGCCACCTGGAAGCCTTGGCGTGCGTAGAAGGGGAGATTTTCGGCGCGCGCCGTTTCCAGGTAGGCGCGCCGGTTTTCCGTGTCGCAGCGCTCGAGAATTGGCTGCAGCAGGCGCGTTCCCACGCC
>DATDEV010000280.1:0-7210 GCA_036522995.1 Polyangiaceae bacterium | reverse complement strand
CCGCTGCAGCGCGGTGGCGAGCTCCTCGCGGTGGCGGCGCTGGCTTTCGCCGTGGCCTGGTTCGTGCGCGGTGCCAGCGAGACGCCGGTCGCCGTGCTGGGCGCGGCCACCACCAGCGTCGAGCCCGCCCCGCGAGAGCCTCGAACGGTGGTGCCGGCACCAGCCGAAGCCAGCGCCCCGGGTCAGCAAATCCCGCGTCTGGCGGTCAGCGAGCTGCCGCTGCTCCAGGCGACGCACGAACCGACGCATCGAACGAGCTCCGGACGCCGCGGCTCGCGACGCGCAGCCGCGTCGGCCGACGGTCCTGGCCGTGCCGCCCTGGCTTCGGCGCTTGGCCAGGTGGCGCAGGTTTCAAGCGGCTGCGGCGAGCGCGGCGGCCCGGTGCGGGTCGTCGTGACCTTCGCTAATTCGGGCGTGGCGCGCGGTATTCAGGTGTCGGGGCGAGATCTGCCGAGCACGACCCGCTCCTGCATCATCGGCGCCGCCTCGCGCGCGCGTGTGCCCGCGTTCCAGGGCGAGCCGGTCAGCGCGTCGAAAACGCTGTAGCGCTCACTCGTCGGCCTTGGGCTCGGCTTCGACCTCGCGCAGCAGCTCGCTGACGCGCTGGTGAGCGTCAGGACCCGTGTCGTAATGAAAGCGTAGCTCGGGCGCGCGCTTCAGCTCCAGGCGCGGCGTGATCACGCGCCGCAAGCGTGGCGACGCGCGGCGCAGGCGCTCGACGATCGACTTCCGCTGCTTCTCGTCGTCGTCGGCGACCAGCAGGCGCACGCCGATCTTGGCGATCATCAGGTCGTCGGAGACGTCGACCCCCGTCACCACCACCGCCGCGAAGCGCGGATCGTCGACCTCGCGCCGCAGCACGTCGGCAAAGTGGCGCTGAATCAGCTCCGCAACGCGCTTGGTGCGTCGGCCATCGCTCGGTACCGGCATTTGGTTACTCGTCCTCGTCTTCGGCCGGGGATAGCCGCCCGAGCGCCTGCTCGATGCCGCCCCGAACCCCCGCGCCGCCGTCACCGAACGAGACGATCTCGGTCGCCACGTCGGCCAGCACTGCATCGCCTACCAACCCAGCGGAGCGCGAGACCGCCGACATCACCTCGGAGCAGCGCTCGGCGTCGCGCGAGACTATCGCTACGCCGAGCGTCGCCACCTGGTAGCGCTCCAGGTCCCCGATCTCGGCAATCGAGACCGGGAAGCGCGCGCGCACGCGGTCCTTGAAGCTCTTGACCACGCGGCGACGGTCCTTGAGCGACGCTGCGCCGGGGATTTGAAACACGAGCCTCAATACCCCGACGAACATGCCAGCGCCACTTCGCCCTGGTTAGAGCGTCTGTTTGACTTCTTCGACCTCGAAGCCTTCGATGATGTCGCCCTCTTTGAACTCGGAGAAACCATCGAGGCTGATGCCGCACTCGAAGCCCTCCTTGACGTCCTTGGCGTCGTCCTTGAAGCGCTTGAGGCCGCCGATCTTACCGGTCCAGATGGTGGCGCCGTCACGCAGCAGGCGGGCTCCGCCCGAGCGCTTGATGACACCTTCGATGACCATGCAGCCGGCGACGGCCCCGGACTTGCTGGTCTTGAACACCTGGCGGATCTCCGCTTTGCCGATGTTCTTCTCCACCATGGTGGGGGCGAGCAGGCCCTCCATGGCCGCCTTCACCTCGTCCACCACGTTGTAGATGATGGTGTAGTGCCGGATCTGCACCTCTTCCTTTTGGGCGAGGGCAGCCGCCTTACCGGCGGGGCGTACGTTGAAGCCGATGATGATGGCGCCGGCCGCTACCGCCAGGTTCACGTCGCCTTCGGTGATGGCGCCGGCCGCGGAGTGCACCACGCTGACCTTCACCTTAGGCGTGGAGAGGCGCGTGAGCGAGTCGGACACGGCTTCCACCGAGCCCTGCACGTCCGCCTTGATGATCAGCTTCAGCTCGGCCTGCTCGTTCTCGGCCATGGCCTTGGCCAAGTCCTCGAGCGTGGTGGCGCGAGCGCCGGTGCCAGGAGCCAGGCTCTTGCGCACCTTGGTCTTGCGACTGTCGGCGATCTCCTGCGCCTTCTTCATGTCGTTGAGCACGTGCACCGGATCACCGGCGCTCGGCACATCGGCCAGGCCGATGACGACGACCGGCGTGGACGGGCCGGCGCTTTCGAGCTGATTGCCCATGGCGTCGTGCATCGCGCGCACCTTGCCGTGCGCGCCACCGGCCAGAATCACGTCGCCGCGGTTCAGCGTGCCGTCTTGAATCAAGATGGTGGCGACGGGGCCTCGCCCTCGATCGAGCTCGGCTTCGACGACCACGCCGGAAGCGGGCTTGTTGGGATTGGCTTTGAGCTCGAGCACTTCAGCCTGTAGGGCCAAAGTTTCGAGCAGCTTATCGATGCCGAGGCCCGTTTGAGCCGACACCTCGACGTACAGGGTGTCGCCACCCCATTCTTCGGCGACCAAGCCGGACTCGGACAGCTGGCGCCTCACCCGTTCCGGGTTGGCGTCGGGCTTGTCCATCTTGTTGACCGCCACCACGATCGGCACGCCGGCAGCCTTGGCGTGCGCGATCGCCTCGCGGGTTTGCGGCATGACGCCGTCGTCGGCCGCAACCACCAGCACCACCACGTCGGTCGTGCGTGCACCGCGGGCACGCATGGCCGTGAACGCCTCGTGACCCGGCGTGTCGATGAAGGTGATTAGACCCTGGGCCGTGGCGACCGAATAGGCGCCCATGTGCTGGGTAATGCCACCGGCCTCGCCGCTGACCACGTTGGCCTTCCGGATGCGGTCGAGCAGGCTGGTTTTGCCGTGGTCGACGTGACCCATGACGGTCACGACCGGCGGGCGCAATAGCCTTTCGACCGTGTCTTCGCCCTCGGCGCCCTGATCCGCCTTGATTTGATCTTCTTCGCTGACCGCGACGTCTTCCACTTCCCAGCCGAACTCATTGGCGACGATCTTCGCCGTGTCGGCATCGAGCGTGCTGTTGATGTTCACGCCCGTCATGCCGAGCCGCATCAGCTTCATCAGCATTTCGGTGGACTTGATGCCCATCTTGCCGGCCAGCACCTGCAGCGCGACCGACTCCTCGATGCGCACGACCTTCTTGTGAGCCGAGCGCTCCTGCGTCGTGATGTTGCCGGGCGTCTTGGTGCGAGGCGGGCCGACGAAGCGTCCCCCGCGCATGCCGGGGCGCTGCGGGCCACGGAAATTGCCGTGCGGACCGCCGGGACCGCGCGGACCACCGGGACCGCCCGGGCGCTGACCGAGCGGGCCACCGGCCTTGGCGTCGTACTGCACGCGACGCGGCAACGGCCCCGTGCGCTGCGGCATGGGCACGCCGGGTCGGCCTCCCCAGACGTCGATACCGGTCTTGGGCGGCGTGGAAGGGCGCGGCGCTTCGCCGCCGCTCGCCGAGGCGACCGGACCGGGACTCGGAGCCCGAACGGGCGCTGGGGCGGAAGCAGGCGCGGGCGCGGGTGCGGGTGCGGCCGCCACCGGTGCCGGGGTGGGCGCGGGCGGAGCTGCGACAGGAGCTGCGCTGACGACGTCCACGGGAGCGGGCAGCGGTGCAGGAGCCCGGGGCGCAGGCGCCACCTCGGGTTGAGGTTCGCGGGGCGCTGCCACTGCAACGGGTGCTGGCGCGGGCGCCGGCGCAGGTGCTGGCGCAGATGCTGGCGCAGCGACCATTTCAGGCGCGGGCGCGGGGCTCGGCGTCGGCGCGGGAGCCGCGGGCGGAGTGATCAGGATCGGCGTCGGCTCGGGCGGCGCGGGGGCTGGTGCCGCTGCGGGGCGAGACTTGAGCTCGACCGCCGGCGTCATGCGTGGCTGAGACGGCGACGATGCTTCCTCGCGCATGGTATCGAACGGCGCTGGGGCCGCGCCCGGTGACGACGCCTCGCTGCGCGCACCCGAGCTCGAGACTGCGGAGCGACGCTTGACGACGGTCGGTCGAATGCGTTCCTCGACAGTGCTTGGGGACTTGGCCTTTTCGAGGTGCCGCTTCACGCGGTCCACGACCTCGGGTCCGATCGCGCTCATGTGATTGCGCACGTCCGGCACCCCTACAGATTGGAGCAGAGAGACGAGACTCTTGTTGTCCATACCCAGGTCGCGAGCCACCTCGTACACACGCAGCTTGATCGTCATCCAACCTCCGTCACTCTGTGCGCACTACCCGGCTCTTCGAGCTCGGACACCGAAATCATGCGAGAGACCTCTTTAGAGAGGTCTGGGGAAAGTAAACCTACGAGCGCCAGCTCGTCGCGCCCGAGGGCAGCGCCGAGCTCGGCCTTCGATAGAAACAACCTGACGCGACCGCGCTGCCCGAGGCGCCGCACGGCCGGCAATTCCGCCGAAGCCTTGGCGTCGGCAGCCATGACCAGCAGCTCTACTTGCTCGGCCCGCTCCTTCTCCTCGAGCGCGGTCGTTCCGAGCGCGGTCTGCTGAGCGCGCTTGGCAGCCTGCAAGAGCGAGACGGCGCGCCGAACGGCGGCGTCGCGCACCTGCGCAGATAGCTGGCCCAGGTCTGCCTTCACCTGCATCTTCAGGCCGCGGTTGAGCCCGCCGCGCACGGCGCCGGCCAGGCATTGCGGGCGCGGATGCACCCACGCGCCGCGGCCAAAAGCGCCACCTGCCATGTCGGGCACGACTTCACCGTCGGGCCCGATCACCAGACGCAGCAAGTCCTGCGGGGGGCCGCTGGCTTTGCATCCGACGCAGGTCCGAAGCATGGACACCTTGTTTCGCTCGCTCCTGTAGGGCAGCTCAGGCCTCTTCCGCAGCTTGGCTGGGCGCCGCTGCGGCTTGCGCGGCGCGAACTGCCGCCAGTTGAGCCCGGGTCTGCTCGATTTCGTGGGCTTCCGAGCGTAGGAAGTACTCGGCGCCCTGCTGAATCTGGCGCGCCTTCTTGATGCCGAGCCCGGTCCGGATGGCCAGGCGATCGGCGTCCTCGCGAGCCAGGTCGGTCACGGTGCGGTAACCCGCTTCTTCGAGCAGCTGTAGGGTGCGCAGGCCGACGCCGGGCACGAAGCGCAGCTTCTCACGCTCGGTGAGCGGCTCGATCTGCGACGAGGCGCGCTGGATGCGCTCGCGACGCAGGCGCTCGGTGGTGGCGTCGGCGGCGCGCTTGAGCTCGGCGGCGCGCTCCTCCGTCTCGACGCCTTCGATCTGCGCCAGCTCCTCCACGGCGGCCTCGGAGATCTCTTCCAGGGCCCGGAAACCGAGCCGGAAGATCGCCTTGGCCAGGGCCTCGTCGACGCCGTCGATCTCCTTGAGCACGACCAGCGCTTCGTCCTCCATCTGGCGGAACTTGCTATCGCTGATGATGTCGAGCTTCCAGCCCGTCAGCTGCGCAGCCAGGCGAACGTTCTGGCCCTTGCGACCGATAGCCAGCGACAGCTTCTCGTCCGGCACCACCAGCTCCATGCGGTGGTCGGACTCGTCGACGATCACCTTGTTCACCTCGGCCGGCTGAATGGCGTTGATGATGTAGCGGGCGGGATCGGGATCGAACGGCACGATGTCGATCTTTTCTCCGCGCAGCTCCTGCACCACGGCCTGCACGCGCGAGCCCTTGATGCCGACACAGGCGCCGACCGGATCGACGTCCGAGTCGCGCGTGGTGACCGCGATCTTGCTACGCGAGCCGGGCTCGCGAGCCACGCCCACGATCTTGACGATGCCCTCGTAAATCTCGGGCACCTCTGCCTCGAACAGCTTCTCGACCAGGTTGGGCGATTGGCGGCTGAGGATGATCATCGGACCCCGCGACTCGCGGTCGATGTTCTTCACGAAGGCGACGATGCGATCACCCGGGCGGTAGGTCTCGCGCGGCGTTTGCTCGCGCGCCGGCAACACGCCCTCGGTCTTGCCCAGGTCGACGATCAGGTTGTGACCCTTCTCGAAGCGGCGAACGATGCCGCGGATCAGCTGCCCCTGGCGATCCTTGTACTCGTTGAAGATGATGTCGCGCTCGGCGTCGCGTACGCGCGACAGCAGCACCTGCTTGGCCGTCTGGGCTGCGATGCGCCCGAACGCGCTGCGTGCCTGCTTCATGTCGAGCACGGCGCCGAATTCCTTGTCCTGCTGGCGCGCACGCTCGGCGTCGCGCGGGTGCCAGAACACCTGGAAGCCGAGCTCCTCGCCGATCTCGGCTTCCAGCCCGTGCTTCTTGGCGATGTCCATGTCGATCTCGCGCTCGGGGAGCGTGACGTTCTCGACCACGGTCATGTACTGGAACAGGTCGATGTTGCCGCTGTCTTCGTTGAAGCGCGCTTCGAGCTCGCGCGTCGGACCGAACACTGCCTGCGCAGCCTTGAGGATCGCCGCCTCCATCGTTTCGATCAGGACCTTCTTTTCGATGCCCTTCTCTTGAGCGACCTGCTCGACGATGGAACCTAGATCCACTGCCATTCCGGCTGATGCTGCTGCCATCTCTACCTTCTCCGTGCTGACCGCTGCTCGCGGCCCTGTGCGCGACGCGCGCCGGGAGACCGAGCGCCGCCAGTTCGTGAGCCCGCCGACTTCTTCCAATCGAAGAGCAGGTGGGCGTTGTCAATTTCTTCGAGCGAGAGCTCCACGAGCTCTCCTCGTTCGGTATGAAGCACGATGCGATTTTCGGGCGAGAGCCCGTTTAGCACGCCCGTGATCGTGTACTCGCTGTTCCGCGGCTGCCGCAGCTTGACCTTCACGGCCTGTCCAGCGAAGCGCTGGTAATCGCTGACGTTGTAGAGGGCACGCTCCACGCCCGGCGAGCCAACCTCGAGCCGGTAGCGCTGGGGAATGCAGTCCGCGACGTCCAGCGCCGCCGACAGGTCCCGGGAAATTTCCGAGCACAGGTCGACCGTGATGCCCGCGCCGGGCAGGCGCTCGGACGGTCTCTCGATCGTCAGCTCCAGCACCCAGCCGCCGCGATCGGTCTTGAAATGCAGCTCGACCCCGTCCACGCGATGTGCAGCAAGGATCGGCTCCACCGCGGCGAGCACGCGCTCGCGGTCGAGTCCTGGCAGCTTTTCGTGGGCAATCGTCATGCAGTCGGCTGGCGTATGGGCAAAAAAAAACGGACCCTCTAAGAAGAGCGGGTCCGAGGGATCCACCCAAATTGTCGGGGCGCACTTTACCCAACGATCTCGCACTGCGCAAGGCACTGACCGCGGCCATCCCGCGGTTCGTTGGGGCCCCAGCCCCAACGTGCGGCTCCCAGATTTCACAGGGAGGTCGGGAGAT
>DATDEV010000279.1:0-2874 GCA_036522995.1 Polyangiaceae bacterium | reverse complement strand
GTTCGGCTCCAGCAGGCGGCGGCGGGACTCGTCGAGCCGCAGCTGCAGCACGATCGCCGCCGGCGCTTGGCCGAGCTCACTCAGGCACAGTCGACTGAGCTGGCGCGGCGATAGCCCCAAGCGCTTGGCCAACATCGGCACCGAGAGCTTCCGTTCCAGGTTGGAGATCACGTAGTCGCCGAGATCGGCCAGCCTGTTGCGGGCGGCCATCTGCAGCTTGAGCGGCTCGGAGAACTGGGTCTGCCCGCCCTGGCGTTTCATGTACACGACCAGCTCGCGCGCCACCGCCAGCGCGCGCGCCGGGCCCAGGTCCTCCTCGATCAGCGCCAACGCCAAGTCGATGCCCGAGGTGACCCCCGCGGCCGTGTAGAAATGGCCGTCTTTCACGAATAGCTCGTCCGGCGCCAGCGAGAGCTTCGGAAAACGGCGCGCCACGTCGGCGGCGAACGCCCAGTGCGTGGTCACGCGGCGGCCGTCCAGCACTCCGCTGGGCGCCACGCCGTAGATGCCCGTACACACCGCGGCCAGCCGGCGCACCTTGGGCGCACGGCGCTTGACGAAGCTGGCTACGAGCTTGTTCGTCGCCGGCTCGCGTAAGCCCGACCCGCCCGGCACGAGCAGCGTGTCGAGCGGAGGCGCTTCGTCCAGCCGGCAATCGGGCGCCAGCTTGACGCCGGACTCAGCCACGCAGCCGCGGCGGCTCGTCCCGAGCACGACCAGCTCGTACGCAGGACGCGGGCTATCGTCCGGCCCCTGCCGCGCGACGCCGAAGGCTTCGGCCGGGCCGACCAGGTCGAGCGCCGTGACACCATCGAATACGATCAACCCCACGCGACGCCGCTGCTTCATGCGCCGATGATGCGGCTGCGCGCCAAAGGCTCAAAGGACATCGATCCGACAAATTGGGACATTTGCGAAAATCGGCTCGAATTGCAGGCGACGCGCGTCTGCCGTGGGAGTAAAACGAGCCCATGCACACGCGCACCCTGGACTCGGTCAAGCCCAGCCCGCTCTTCTCGCAGCTGGCTCAGGGCAAATTCGAGATCACTGCCACGCGTCAGCCGCCGTACGACAGCGTCGATGGCGTGGTGCTGGCGCGCACCAGCTTCGTCAAGACCTTCCACGGCGACCTGCAGGCCAACGGCACCGTCGAGATGCTGAGCGCTGGCACTCCGACGCAGGGCTCCGCGGCGTACGTAGCGCTCGAGCGCGTGAACGGTTGGCTCGGCGGACGTCAGGGCAGCTTCGTGCTCACTCACTTGGGCGTGATGACGCGGGGGGAGGCGACTCTCAACCTGGCGGTCGTGCCGGATTCGGGCACCTCCGGTCTGACGGGCCTCGTCGGTCAGATGGCGATCGAAATCAGGGACGGTGTGCATTTTTACCGCTTCGAGTACGCGCTGTCCGGGTAGGGGGCTTCCTGGGCCGGAGCTGCGTGGTAGTGTTCCGCCGCCCATGTCGGGGACCTCAGGATCTGCCCCTCCGCCGCCGGGGGAAGGTCAGGCGATAGCGCCTGAAGAGCACGAGCTGCACGATTTTCTCGCGCTGCTCGCGCACGAGCTGCGTAGTCCGCTGGGTGCCCTGCGCAATGGCCTATCGGTGATGCAGCTGGCGCCGAGCGACCTGCAGGCGATCGGGCGAGCGCGCGTGGTGATGGAGCGGCAGGTGGCGCACATGGTGCGCCTGATCGACGACTCGTTGGACGTGTCGCGGCTGCGCTTGAACAAGATGCAGCTGAGGCGCGTGCGCGTGCCGCTGTCCGAGGTGGTGGCCAGCGCGGTCGAGCTGGCGCGCTCCGCCATCGAGGCGGCGGAGCATCAGCTGGAGCTGGCGCTGCCCCCCGAGCCGCTCGTGCTCGATGCCGACGCCACCCGGCTCGCCCAGGTGCTCGGCAACCTGCTGAACAATGCGGCCCGCTACACGCCCCGTCGCGGCAGGCTCACGCTGCGCGCGCAGCGGCACGGAGAGCTACTGACCCTGGCGGTCGAGGACAACGGCATCGGTCTGCGGCCCGAGTCGCTGCTCCGAATTTTTGGCCTGTATTCGCAGGACGAGCAGGCCGCGGAGCCGCGCGCGGGCGGCCTGGGCATCGGACTCGCGCTGGTGCGGGGCCTCACCGAGATGCATGGCGGCAGCGTGCACGCCGAAAGCGCTGGGCCGGGGCAGGGCAGTCGCTTCGTCGTGCGCTTGCCGGGCCTGATCGTGGATAGCGCTCGGCCCGCCGCGCCGAGCCCTGCGCGCGCCCTGCCGCACAAGTCGCGGCGCCGCATCCTGATCGTCGACGACAGCCTGGATACACTGGAATCGACCGCCACCATGCTGCGTTTGGCGGGTAACGACGTGTATCTGGCCCACGACGGCCTCGACGCGGTGACGCGCGCCGAGCAGCTGCAACCGGAAGTCGTGCTGATGGATCTGGCGATGCCAGAGCTCGATGGTTACGAGGCCACGCGGCGCATTCGCAGTCACGACTGGGGCCGCGGCATGGTGGTGATCGCCCTCACCGGGCTGGGGCGAGAAGCCGAAAAGCGGCGAGCCCAGGTGGCGGGCTGCGACGAGCACCTGGTCAAGCCGGTTTCGCTGGAGTCGCTGCTCGAGACCATCGACGAGCTGTGCAGCCGGCCCTCCGGCGCGCGCTTGCGTTCGGCCGTCGTCAAGGCACACGCAGGCTCAGGCTCATCGTGAGCTCGGTGCGCGGCGTCGGGTCGCGAAAAGCGTCTTCCTCGCGGCCGATCAGCTGAAAGCCTTCGGAGCCGTACAGGCCGACGGCGCGCTCGTTGTGAGCCGCCACGGTCAGGTTCACCTTGTCGACGCCGGCGCACGAGCGGGCGCGCGCGACCGCCGCTCGCAATAGCGCACGCCCGACGCCTGCGC
>DATDEV010000278.1:0-8800 GCA_036522995.1 Polyangiaceae bacterium | reverse complement strand
GAGACGGCGTCGCGCACCGAGGCCCACATGGCGCGGCCCTCGACGATGGCGTGCACGAGCGTCTCGATGCGCTCGTCGGTGAGCACCACGTCGGCGGCGGCGCGCGCGGCTGCGGTGCTATGCCTGCCCACCGCGATGCCGACGTTGGCAAGCCGGATGGCAGGCGCGTCGTTGGCCCCGTCACCGACCATCGCCACCACGCGACCGGCGCGCTGCAGGGCGCGCACCACGCGCACTTTCTGGGCGGGCGTGACACGCGCGAACACGCGCACGCGCTTGAGGTGATTGTCCAGCTCGTCGTCGCTGAACTGGGCCAGCGCGCTACCCGACATCACGATGCCGCCGGGCAACAGCAGGCCCACCTCGCGCGCGATGGCTTCGGCCGTGCTGGGATGGTCGCCGGTGAGCATGAAGGTCACGACGCCCGCGGCGTGCAGATCCGCCACGGCTTGCGCCGAGGTCTCGCGTACCGGGTCACGGAAGGCGACGAAACCGCGAAACACCAGCTCGGGTAGCTGCGTTACGTCCGCGTCGAAGGCTACGCGCGCCTCGGCCACGCCCAGCACCCGCAAGCCTGCAGAGCCGAGCTCCTTCGCCCGCTCGAGCAGCGCCGAGCGTCCCGCCGCGTCGACGTCGAGCTCTTCACTGCCACGGCGCAGCTTGGTTACGTTGGCGATCAGGCGCTCGGGCGCGCCCTTGACCGATAGCAAGGCGCCGAAACGCGTATCGCCCAGCACCGCCTGGTAACCACGATCGGCCTCGAACGGCAGCTCTCGCAGCCGCTGCCAGCCGCCCGCGCCGTCGAACACGGCGACCTTATGCCGCTCGCCGGCCCGATACAGCGCGGCATCGGTGGGATCGGTCTTGCTGCTGCCGAGGCGCGGCTCGGGGGCGGCGCGCAGCGCGGCGGCGAGCACCAGGCGCTCGGGCTCGCCGAAGTTGTCAGGCGACTCGCTCGCGCCCTCGGAGATCGAGCCGAGCTCGATGCGGCCTTCGGTCAGCGTGCCCGTCTTGTCCAGGCACAGCGCGTCCACGCGACCCAGCGCCTCGATGCTGCGCACGTTGCGCACCAGGGCGCCGCGCTTGGAGAGCCGGGAGGCCGCCGCCAGCTGCGCCGCGGTAGCGATCAGCGGCAAGCCTTCCGGCACCGAGGCCACCGCCAAGCTCACGCCGCTGCCGACCAGATCCTCCAGCTTGCGGCCGCGCACCAGGCCGGCGGCGATCAAGCTCACGCCGGCGCCCAGCGCGACCGGGCCCGTCATGCGGATGAGCGAGCGCAGGCGACGCTCCACGCCGCCGCGGCTGGGGTCGCGCTTGACCGCGCTGGCGCCGCGCCGCGCCTCGGTCTCTTCGCCGGTCGCGACCACGACCGCCACCGCTCGCCCGGCCGCGATGGCGGTGCCGTCGTAGAGCATCGAGCTACGGTCGGCGATCTGTGCCTCGAAAGAAGCTGCCGGCGCCTTGCGCACCGGCAGCGATTCGCCGGTCATGCTCGAGGCATCCACCTCCAGCGCGTCGGCGGACAGAATGCGGCAGTCGGCCGGCACCACGTCGCCGGCCTCGAGCACCAGGATGTCGCCACGCACCAGCTCCTGCTCCGGCAGGTCGAGCAGCGCCTCGCCACGCCGCACGCGCGCGTAGCGGCGCTCGCCACGGGCCAGCTCGCGCAGCCGGCGTTCGGTGCGAAAGCGCTGGGTGCCGCCGATCAGCGCGTTCAGCACCACCACGCCACCCACCATGCCCGCGTCACCGAAGGAGCCGACTGCCGCCGATAGACCAGCCCCGGCAGCCAGCAGCGGCGCCAGCGGATTGAACAGCTCGTCGGTGACGGCCTCCATGAACTCGGCAACACGCGAGCGTTGAACGATCTGGCTCGGTCGCCGGCGCCGCAGCGCGTCGCGCCGCAACAGGCCTCGCTCGGAGGTATTGAGCTTCACCAGCACACTGCGCGCGTCGAGCGCGTACCAGGGCGTGCGATCGCGCGGCGCCGGCAAAGCGCGGCGCGCCAGCGCGAAGGAGCCGCGCACGCCGTTGACCATCGACACGAGCGATGCGACGTTCACGACGGCGATCACGCGCCCCGCCGTCAGCGGCAGCACCCCGCCAGCCGAGACCAGCGCGCCAAGCGTGGCGGCGCCGAGCGCGATGTTCACGCCCTGCTTGGCCACCTGGCGCGCCGCGACCGCGGCGTGAATGATGAAGCGCACGTCCGAAAGGTCGTCTTTGCAGATGACGTGCGCACCCCAGGGTGGGGTTTCGCCTTCGCGCATCAGGCCGATGGTCAGGTCGGCGACCTCGGCGCGCGCCGACTTGCTGGTCGCTACCAGACACACCGCGCGGCCTTCGCGCTGCAGGCGCCTGATGCCGCGCGCCATGTCTTCGCCGCCGCCGATGGTGTCGTCCGCCGGCAGACCCGCCAGCACGCCTTCGTCGCTGCCCGCCACCACCACGCGCATCTCGGCCTCGTGGGCGGCCATGATCAGCTCGTCGATGCCGGTCTGCGGAATCAGCTCCACCTCGGCCAGCGCCACCAGCTCGTCGTCCCTCATCAGCCCCACCACCAGGCCACCGCGGCGGCCGAGCTCGCTGGCGCGGGGTCCGAGCTCTTCTGGCACTGCGCAGCCGAGCAAGCCCAAGGCGCCGAAGGTGTAGTCGCCCACCACGCGCGTCTCGATCGGCCGCTCGACGTCGAGCGCCGCGCCGAGCGCGCTGCGCATCTCGGCCTCGTCCACGCGACTCACCACGAGCAGCTCGCGAATCTCGTAGCGGTCGCGCGCTACGAGAACACCTTCCAGCACCAGACAATCGATGCGATCGAGCCTGCGCAGCGCGTCGGTGTCGACGACCAGCGCTTGGCGCGCCGCCAGCGCCCGCGACAGCTCGGCGCAGAAGGTCTCGCGACCGAGCCGCGCGGGCTGGGGCAAGCCGGCGAACAGCGCGGCCACCGCGCGCTGCACGCTGCGCGTCGTGAGAAAGCTGACGGCAAAACCGCCGAGCGAGACGATCCAGGCGCGATCCGCGTACTCCTCGATCGGGCCACGCGGCAGGGCGCGCGGCCTCGGCTCGGCCAGCGGCAGCATCGGCTGCTCGCTCGGCAATGCAAACAGCTCCTGTTCACGCTGCTCCCAGATCCGACGTCGCGAACGCGCCTCGCCCAGCCGCGAGAGCTTGTGCGCCAGATCCACCAGCGCGCTGCCCGGTCGCTGTGCCGCGCCGTGCGCGACAGCAGCCGCCATGTCGAGCATCAGGTCCGCGCGCTGCGGACCGAAGCGCTCGTCGAGCGGCCTGCGCAGCCGGGCCGTGCCTTGCGCGATGGACAGCAGGCTGGCCAGCGTGCCCGCGATGCGCGACGCCGGCAGCGGCGTCAGCTTCAGGCCCAGGCCCGACGCGACGCCGAACGCGTCGGCGCACAGGCCGACCAGCAAGCGCTCGATGCGCTCGACGTCGGCCGGATGCTCCCACGGCTCGTCCCGGAAGCTGGCGTTCTCGACCCCCACCGCCTGCTCCGCTTGCTCGACCACCGCCAGCAGCTCGGCCAGCGAATAGGCGTCGTCGTCGAAGGCGATGATCAGCCGCCGTAGCGGTGCGTTGAGCTCCACGCCACGCACGCGCACCAGCTCGCCAAACGCGGGCCGGATTCGCGCAGCGAACAGGTCGAGCTCGGACTGCTCCAGCTGGCGCAGCTCGATGTGGGCGCGCGTGCGCCCGATCCAAGAGCGGCGCGCTCGCGGCGAGAGCAGCTTGCGCAGCGTGAAGAACGCGCTGGTCACGCTCATTTAGGCCCCTCGGCGATCGGCGTAGCGATCCGTGGCGCTAATCAGCTCGTGCACGATACCGGACTCGAACGCGGAGTGGCCGGCGTCGGGCACGATGCGCAGCTCGGCCTCCGGGTAGGCCTTGGACAACTCCCAGGCGCTCTGCATGGGGCACACCACGTCGTAGCGGCCCTGCACGATCACGCACGGCACGTGGCGAATCTTGGTCACGTCCTCGAGCAGCTGCTGCTCACTGCGCAAGAAGCCGCCGTTGACGAAGTAGTGGGCTTCGATGCGAGCGAAGGCCAGGCTGAACTCGTCGCCCGCCGCGCTCTGAATGTAGTCGCGGTCCTGGAGCAGGTGGCTGGTGCTGGCTTCCCACACGCTCCAAATGCGCGCGGCCTCTTGGCGCTCGACCGGGCTTTCGCTGGTCAGGCGCCGATGAAACGCGCCGATCAGATCGCCGCGCTCGGCTTCGGGAATCAGCTTGGCGAAGGGCTCGAACGCATCCGGAAAGAGCATGCTCGTGCCCCGCTGATAGAACCACTCGAGCTCCCAGCGCCGCAGCAAGAAAATGCCACGCAGCACCAGCTCGCTGACTCGGTCCGGGTGCTGCTGCGCGTAGGCCAGACCCAGCGAGCTGCCCCAGGACCCGCCGAACACCTGCCAGCGCTCCACGCCCAGGTGCTGACGCAGCGTCTCCATGTCGGCGACCAGATGCCAGGTGGTGTTGTCGACCAGCGAGGCGTGCGGTCGACTCTTGCCGCAGCCGCGCTGGTCGAACAGCACGATGCGGTAGCGTGCCGGGTCGAAGAAGCGTCGCTGCTTGGGGCTGGTGCCGCCGCCCGGGCCCCCGTGCAGGAACACGACCGGCTTACCGTCGGGGTTTCCGGACTCTTCGAAGTAGATCGAGTGGGCGGGCGAGACCTGGAGGAAGCCGGTCCGATACGGCTGAATCTCGGGATAGAAGCCGCGAAGCACGCGAGGAACCATTGGGGAGGGGCCTGGAGCCTATCACGGAGGGCCCCGCAAGCTCGTGCGGCATCGTCCCCGTCGTGTTAGGCAGGCAGCTGTTTCATGCAGGTTATTGGGCAGGACAGCGGTTCGGGCGGCGGCCCGGATCTGGCGGGCGCACTCAAGCAGGCACAACGTGGTTTCCGGCGCGACGTGGCGGCGCTGCTGGAGGCCCTCGAACAGCAAGACCTGCTGATCCCGCTGGCGGAGCCGATGGCGGGGGCCAGCACTGGCGAGCGCACGAAGATCAAGGGCGAGCTGCGGCTGCAGCCGCACTTCTTGCCCACGCCCGAAGGACCGCATTTTGCCGCGCTGTTCACCAGCGCCGCGCTGCTCAGCGCGATCGGCGAGCGGCTCGGCTGGAGCACCGGCGGCGGTGAGCTCGAGTTTTGTTCGATACCGGGCGGCGTCGCGCTGGAGATGGCGAGCGGCACGCTGGACGACAACGTGCAAGGCGTGGTGCTCGACGCCGGGGCCGACTCCGAGCTGGTGCTGACCGCCGACGAAGTGCGGCGCCTGGTCAGCGGGCAGGCGATTCCGCTGGTGGGATACGTGGCCGCCATCCCCGACGATCACGAGCGCACGCTGGTGGCCGAGGACGCAGCGCCCCCGTCGCCGGAGCTCACCGCGGCGCTCGAGCGCTGCCTGGCCGAGCTGCCCGAGCTTTTGCGCTACGAGCTCTCGCGCACGTACAACCCGGAGCGGGATCTGGAGCCGCACCCCACGCTCAAGCTGTTCACCCAGCGCGCCAGCGTCGATCACCAGCACCTGGCCAAGCACGTGTTCGCAGCCGTCAGCCCGCACCTGCCTGCACCTGGTTACGTCGACATCGTGTTCGAGCTCAAATGAGAGCCGAAACGGTGGAACGACCCAATCTGGTCGAGACCGGGCACGCGCGCTTGTCGCGGCTCGAACGGCTGCTGATTCGCTTCGTGCGCGGCACGTTTCGACGCGGCCTCGTCGATCGCAGCATTCGAGCGCTGCAGCACACGATCGGCTCGACCTGGATCCACCACTGCACCAAGCACCTGCGCCACATGCACGGCCTGGAGCGCGTGCCGCCGCTGGAGCAAGGCCAGAGCTACATCCTGGTCTGCAATCATCGCAGCTTTTTCGACCTGTACGTGATCTTCGGCGACCTGGTGCGCCGCGGCCTGCAGCACCGCATCGTGTTTCCGGTTCGCTCGAGCTTCTTCTACGATAACCCGTTGGGTTTACTGGTGAACGGACTGATGAGCTTCTTCGCCATGTACCCGCCGCTGTTCCGCGAGCGCAAGAAGCTGATCCTGAACCCCACGGCGCTCGACGAGCTGGCCTGGCTCTTGCGCCGCGGGGGCATGTTCGCCGGCATTCACCCCGAGGGTACGCGCAAAAAGGACGATGACCCCTACACCTTCCTGCCCGCGCAGCGTGGCGTCGGGCGCATCATCCAGGGCGCCAAGGTGCCGGTGATTCCGGTCTTCATCAACGGCTTGATCAACGACTTCCCGCGCCAGATCGAGAGCAACTTCGACGGCAGCGGCCGCGAGATCATGGTCGTGTTCGGCAAACCCATCGACTTCGGCGGGCTGCTCGACGAGCCCCCCAGCGCGCGCGTCGAGCAACGCATTGCCGACCGCACCCTCGAGGTCATCGGCGAGCTAGGCCAAGAAGAGAAGCGCCTGCGCGCCGAGCTGCCGCGAGCAAAACAGCCGTAGCGAGCGCGCCGTGCCTACATGCACTGCAGCGCGAAACTGCGGCAATCGGCGCCCCAAACGCCGAGTCTGACGAGGTGCTTGAAATCGTAGGCCGCACGAGAGAGAAATAGTGGGCTCAGACCCTATTGGGAACGGACGTCTCATGCGAATTGCCCCGCTGCTCGTGTTCTTAGGTGCTCTCCAGGTCGCATCGGCTGCCCACGCACAGGAGGCTCAAATCAGTGACAAAGCCCGTGCGCACTTCCAGGCAGGCGTGAATCTGATGCAGGACCCGGACGGCGCGCGCTACCAAGAAGCCTACCGCGAGTTCAGCGCCGCCTATGCCGACTCGCCGTCGTGGAAGATCCTCGGCAACCTGGGCATCGCCGCGATGAAGCTCGAGCGCGACGGTGAGGCGATCACTTCGTTCGAGAAATACTTGCAAGAAGGCGCGGCGGCGCTGACGCCCGAAGAGAGCGCTCAGTTTCAGCGCGATCTCGACACGTTGAAGGCCGGCGTGGTCAGGCTCACGATCGACGTCAACGAGCCCGGCGCCACCCTCATCGACGAGCGCCTGCCCGTCACCGGGTCTGCCGTGCGCAACTCGTACCCAGTCACCGGCCAAAGACTGGAAATCGGGGTGCGCTCCGGACGCCACAAGATCGTCGCCAGGTTGACGGGGCGTGAGGATGCGGTGTGGGAGCTCGACGCCGTGTCGGGTGTCGCCCAGTCACACTCGTTCGTGCTCAAGGCCAGCGCCGCCCCAGCGGGCTCCAGTGGCCAAACGACGCGCCCCGTCCCGACCGGCGTCTGGGTCGGCCTGGCCGCCACCGGCGCCTTCGCGATCGGCGCGGGCGTGGTCGGCGGAATGGCGCTCGGGAAGAACAGCGATTTCCAGGACGCCAACAACGGCGGCAACGAGAGCGAGGCGCAGGACCTGCACGACAGTGTCAACACGCTCAACCTGGTGACCGACATCCTGATCGGCGCTGCCGTCGTCTCGGCCGGAGTCACCACCTACCTCTACCTCAGCCGACCGAAGGTCGACGTGGCCGGCTCGGGCTGGATCCGCGTGCAACCTGAGCTTGGTTTGAACGCTGGTGCTCTCCGAGTCACCGGCGCCTTTTGAAACGTTTGATTTTCACCATGCGCCTCCACCCCTCGACCTGTTTGATTCTCGCCGGCAGCTGGATCGCCAGCTGCTCACTCATCAACGCGCCCGATGACGTCGTTCCGCAGGGAACGGCCGGGAGCTCGCCCGGCGGTGGCTCGGGCGGCAGCGACGTCGGCTCCGCCGGAGACGGCGGGGACGTCGGCACCAGCGGCGGCACTGGCAACGAAGGCGGCAGCCTCGCGCTCGGCGGCGGCGGCGGCGCTGGGGATGACGGCGGCGCTGCCGGTAACGCTGGCAGTGGCGGCGAGGCGGGCTCTGGGCCCGAGACCTCGGATGGCCTGGTCGTCATCGGGGGTCTGGTCGGGCCAACCACGCGCGTGCTCTCCGTGCTCTCGGCCCGAACCGGCGCCGAGATCGTCCGCGAGCCGCTGCCCGTGGCAGCCGTGGCTTACGACGAAGCGAAGGACGTCTGGTTCGTGTTCAAGGCGAGCCAGTTCCCGGCCTCGGCAACCGGCACGGCTGACCTCGAGGTGCGGCGCTTCGACAGCGCGGCGGGCACTTGGTCCAGGCTCGGAACCGTCCCTGGGCTGCCCCCGCCCCAGCCCGATCAACTGGTCGCGCTCAACAACCGCCTCGCGTACCTGTCGTACCGCCTCGTCAACGGTGCGGCCCAGACCGCGCTCACCGTGCTCGACACGACGACTCTCGCGAGCGTGACCGAGCTCATGTCCCGCCCCGCGACTGGGACCGAATCCTACGTGGGCATCGTCGGGGATCGAGGCTCTGACGTGGACCCAGCCGCAACCGGTGGCCGCCTGCGCTTGATGGTCGCCTCCGAGTGCACCGCCGCCGCAGGCGACTGCAAGCTCAGCGCGCTGCAGGTGTTCGTCACCGGTAGCGTCACCGACGGCACCTCGGCGAGCCTGGATCGCTTCGTCGGTAAGCCCCGCTTCGTCAAAGCGCGGCGCGAGGACAAGCTGTACACGGCGCTGCGCTCGACGTCTCCCAACCGCGTGGTGATCAAGGCCTACGGCCCGACCTTCGCCGCACCCACCATCTTCACCCTGGCTGCCTTCGTCGGCGACGATGTAGGTGGCTTCGACCTGGTCGAGTGCGCCAACGCCGGTGTGATCACCGGCGTCGACGGAGCGCAAATGATCGCGTTTCATCTCGAATCCGGCAATCAGCGCGTTCAAGCGCTAGGGCACCCTGGCGCGCCGGTCTACACCGAGCCGTTCGAT
>DATDEV010000277.1:0-3118 GCA_036522995.1 Polyangiaceae bacterium | reverse complement strand
GAACGCGAAGTCGCCGAAGGCGACGAGCCTGCGATCGTAGCTCAGCCCGAAATCGCGATGCGCATCGCGGTAAGCCTGAAAGCGCGTCTGCGCTTCCTCGTTCTCCGCCGGGCCACGCAGAAACGCGATGCGCCGGCGACCGTGTCCGCTGATCAGATGCACCACGGCGTCACGCATGCCCGCAGCGTTGTCGGCCGCCACCGCCGGGATGCCCGGCACGACTTGCCCCAGTGTGACCATGGGCAAACCAGGGAAGCCTTTCAAAAACGTCTCGACCACCTCGGTCGAGCCGTTCAAGCTGAGCGCCACCACGGCGTCGAGCGCGCGCGGCGAGACCAGCCGATAGCAGCGATTGCGCGACATTTCGTGACCGGCGAGCGAGTGCAGCGCGCCGCCAGCGAAGCAAAACAGATCGACGTCGCGCTCGAGCGCCTCGTGCTCGAATGCCGTCACCAGCGCGCTGGCATACTCGTTGTAGAGCGCGTCGAGCAGCACGCCGTAGCGGCGCCGCGGACGTGAGGCGCTAGGTGCGTGCTCGGCGGACGTCACTCCCACCGAGCATACACGGCAGGGCGCTGCCCGGGGACTACTTGTCTCGGTAGCTGACCTGGCCGATGAAGTCGTTCTTGCCGAGATCCACGCCGTTATGCCGCAAAATCGCGTAAGTCATGCTGGCGTGGAAGTAGACGTTGGGCAGCTGGCGCTCGACCAGGTAGTCGTGGCCGGACATCGTCTTGCCCTCCGGGAAGAAGGGCAGCGAAATCGGTCGCTCGGCAGCGCCGTCGAAGTCGGCGGGCTTGAAGGTGTCGAGGTAGGCAATCACCGAGTGCAAACGCGTGCGCAGCTCCTCGAAGCTTTGCTCGGTGTCGGGGTGCTTGGGCGGATCCTTGGCGGTGAGGCGCGCGACCGTGAGCTTGCACTGGTCGGCCACCGACTGGATCTGCCGCACGAGCGCGAACTGGTCGGGAGCGAGGCGGGCGCTCAGCAGCGTGCTCGGCTCGAACTTCTTGCCGGCAGCGAAGGCTTCGGACTTGTCGAGCCAGCGCTCCACATTCTGGAGGAGGCGTTTGAATTGCGGAACGGTGGCGGCGTAGAGATTCAGGGTCATCGGGGTGTTGGGTCCTAATGCGGCAAATGCACAACCGGAAGTGGCCGACCATTCCCGCGCCCCTACACTGGCGGAGCTTTCGCGTCGATTTGGCGTACTTCCAGCTGCCTTGCTAATGTCGCGCGGTGCGTACGCTCGCTGCTATCGGCCTCCTTCCCTCGCTGCTCTTGGGCTGCGGCCACGCCGAGCCCAGCGCCCAGGCCAGCCAGCCAACGAGCCCCCGCCCTGCGCCGTCGGTGCCGGCCTCGATCCCGAGTGCAGTGGCATCGATCGTGCCGGTCGCGCCGCCGCTCGCGGCCGCGCCCCAAGCGCGCGACACGGCTCCGCGCGTCTACGCCAAAACACGCTTCGTCTGGGTTCGCCCCGAGCCCGACGCGTCCAAGCAGTGGATCGGCTACCTGTGGACGGGCGAGTCCGCCAAGCTCGTCACCGGCAAGGCCGTGTACGGCCCCGGTTGCATGACCTGGTATGCGGTCGAGCCAGTCGGCTTCGTGTGCGTCGATGGCCTGCGCGCCACGCTCGACCCGAACGACGCCGGCTTCGTCGTGGCCAAGCGCTACGCAGCCGATCTCGGCTCGGCGTGGCCGCACCAATACGGCGAAGCCAAAAAGCTCACGCGCTTGCTCGCGGTCGAAGGCTCGCCGCTAGCGCTGCCGAATCTGCCCAACAGCGTGCACGACAGCCGCACCGAATTGCGCCATGGCTCCACCGTCGCGTTCGTCTCCGATCTGCGCATCGGCGAGCGCGACTACCTGCTGGGTGCCGATCTCAGCTACGTGCCCAAAGAGCGCGTGACGCCCTTCCCTCACTACGAGTTCAAGGGCCTGGATCTGGACGCAAACGTGAAGCTACCGCTAGCGTTCTTTCGCGGTCGCGATCGCGCCGCCTGGCGACGCGAGGGTGACGCCTTCGTGGCCAGCGGCCAAACCTTCAAGCGCCTTTCGCACGTCGCGCTCACCGGTAGCGCCGTCGAAGCCTCCGGCGAGCGCTACCTCGAAACCGCCGAGGGCACGTGGGTGATGGCCAAGGACGCCGTCGTGCCGACCGCCAGCGCCAAGCCGCCGTGGGGGACTGCCACGCCCAAGGGGCGCGCCACCTGGATCGAAATCTCGGTCACCCAGGGCTGGCTCATCGCCTACGAAAACACGACCCCGGTGTTCACCACGCTGATCTCGCCCGGCCGCGGCGGCCCCGCCAAGCCCGACCAGGATCCGATCGAGGAAGCGCGCACGCCGCTGGGCGTGTTCCCGGTCTCGGGCAAGTTCGCGACCGCCACCATGGAAGGGCCTGGCAACCTGATTCACACGGCCGTGCCCTGGACTCAAAACTTCAGCGGCCCCCACGCGCTGCACTCGGCCTACTGGCACGACGATTGGGGCAGCTACAAGAGCGGCGGCTGCGTCAACCTCTCGCCGCTCGACGGCAAGAAGCTGTTTGCTTGGACCGAGCCCGCGCTGCCCGAGGGCTGGCACGGCGTGCGCTGGATGCCGTGGCGCGGCCCCGCCACCCTCGTCGTCCTGCACCATTGACGCCGAACCTCAGTGCCAGCATCCGTTGGGCGACATCGTGAGCGTAGCGCGCGATTGCGAAGTCCGCGAACGACTCACTCGAGCCCAGGCTCGAACCCAGCAGGCCGCTGACCGTGCCGCCGATGCTGAAGTTCTCCGAGATCCACAATGTGAAACCCTCCCCGCGGAGGATAGACGACAAGTCGACCGTGAAAGGAAGGCCACGCCTAGCCCGCGGCGACGCACATCCCGCCTTTGCTGGCGCCCCCACCTGTCCCGTGCCCGCCCGCACCGGCGCTCGTACCGCTCGTGCCGCTCGTGCCGCTCGTACCGCTCGTGCCGCTCGCCCCGGCATTCGCGCTGCCGCTCGCCCCGGCATTCGCGCTGCCGCTCGCCCCGGCTCCCTGCTCCCATCGGCAACCGGTCGCGCTGCTCGCGGCTGACGAGACGTCGCACACGAACCCCATCGGACACGTCGCTCCCTCTCCGCAAGTCAGCGGGC
>DATDEV010000276.1:0-2907 GCA_036522995.1 Polyangiaceae bacterium | reverse complement strand
TCAGCGTCCTCGATGCCGAGCAGCTGTCGACACGAGGCGGCGCAGCACAGCCCGCAGACGAGCAGCGCCGCGCGGCGCAGGGCCCACGCTTTCAAAAGCTGCCCCCGGCTTGCAATCCGCCGCCGCGTAGCCCTAGCGTTGGAGTCAGTCGAAACGCCGCGGTCTCGCGCGAGCTGGCCGGCTTGGAGGTGGCGAACAGCACGATGCCGGTGACGACGAAGGCGCCGCCGATCGCCGCCGACACCGTGGCGATGTCTGCCAGGCGGCCCGCGTCGTTGCGCAGCTCGACACCCTGCGGGGTGCAGTGATTGGGATCGGGCGCGCAGTGGTCGAGCGAGTCGTCGTTCTTGCTGCTGGCCATCAAGGCCAAAACGCCCGCCGCCGCCAGGCCAGCGCCGCCCATGATGGTGGTCGTGAAGGCCAGCGTTCGCCCCACCGAGCTCGTCTCCGGCGGCGGCGTAGAGCTGACTGCTGTCGGGGTGGTCACGCGCACCAACGCGGGCAGCTCGACGCCGAGCCGAGCCGCTGCCCCTGTCGGCACGTCGAGCGAGCGCTCGAAAGGCTGGTAGCCAGAGGCGCTGGCGCGCAGCTTGAGCACGCCCGGATCCACCGGCAACGGCGTTCCCCAGCTGGCGGGCGCGATGGGGGTACCGTCCAGCGTGATGATCAGGTCGCTGGGCTGCTCCGCTCGCGCGACCCTGATTTCGACGTGCGACAGCTTGGGCTCGAGAGCGTCGGCGCGCACGCTCGCCATGTGCGCACGGTCCGGCATCGACTGAGCTTGCGCTAGCGAGCTCGCCTCGCGAAATCGCGCCCAGGCGCTGGCGGGGCGACCGCTGCGCTCGTAGCAATCGGCCAGGTAGAGCAGGGTGCCGACCGCCACGTCGAGCCCCTGGCTGGCCTCGAATTTGGCGCACGCTTCGCGCAGCTGACCGCGCTCCGACAGCTCCACCCCCTGCTGAAAGAGTGCTTCCGCCGCTGCGCCGCGTGAGCTCGACGTCGACGATTCGTCGCTGGCTTGGCCTAGCGCGCTGCTGGAGCCTAGGAGTAGGACCAGAGCAATGGCTTGGGTGTAACGACGCTTCACGCTCGAGGTCATGCCATTCTCTCGGTCAGCGGCGGCCGCCGTAGCTCTTCGGGTTCCAGGGATCTTTGGGCCCTGCGCTGTCGTTGGGCGGCGGCGCTTGCGCTGTGTCACGCGCCGCGCTCGGGGGCGCCGCGGGTAGCGCGTCCGTTCGAGTGAGGTGCGCCGCCGCGAATGACCGCGCCGGACGAGCCGCACCGCGCACGACGCGGCGAGCTGGGGCGGCGCTGGCGGCGGCCGCGGCAGGCGCCTCGGCGGGTTGGACGGAGCGCACGGGCGGAGCTGGCGGCGACTGCGGCGCGGCGGCTGCGATCGTTGGCAGTGGCTGGCTCGCTGCGACCATGGTGCGCGTCGAGAGCTGACCGATGGCGAAAGCCAGGGCCAGCCCCGCCACCGCGCACAACGCCAGCACGGCCAGCAGGCGATTGTTGGAGCGAGGCACCGGTGTCGGCAGCGAGCTGCGGCGGGTGGTGGCCAAACCGAGCGGCGTACCAGCCGGCAGTACGGCGCCGCTGCCGTGAACACCGGTGTTGCGCCCCCCCAGCAGGCGACTGCTGGTAGCAGCGGCGACCTTGGCCACGCGCTCGGCTTGGAGGGGATCGCTGCCGAACGGCGCCAGCGCTTCGGCCAGCTCGACCACGGTCTGAAAGCGTTTTTCGGGCGAGCGCTCCAGGCAACGCTGGATCACCGCCTGCAGCCCCTGCGGCACCTCCACCACCGGCAGCCCGGCGGGTGCCCGCGCTTCGTCGACTATGCGCTCGAAGATGCCCGCCAGCGTGTCGGCCTCGAACGGCGTGCGGCCGCTGCAAAGCTCGTACAAGATCACGCCCAGGCCCCAAACGTCGGTGCGAGCGTCGACCTTTTGTCGTCGCACCTGCTCGGGTGCCATGTAGTGCGGTGAGCCCACGACTTCCCAGGCGCTGGTGAGCGAGCGCCCGGCGCTGCGGATGGCAGGCCCCTTGGAGATGCCGAAATCGAGCACCTTGACCACCAGCTCGTCGTCCGCTTCCTGGCTCAAGAACAGGTTTTCTGGCTTGAGATCTCGATGCACGATGCCGGCGCCGTGCGCCTCGGCCAGGCCTTCGCAGGCTTGCATCACACAGTCCACGGCGTCCGTCGTGTGAAAGCGCACGCGCTCTTGAAGGTGCTGCGCCAAGTCGCGCCCCTCCATGTACTCGAGCACCAGGTAAGCCAGGCCGGCATCGGTGCGGCCAAAGTCGACCACGCGATTGACGTGCTTGGAGCGCAGGCTGGCCGCTATGCGAGCTTCGTCCATCAAGCGCGCTACGACGTCCTGATTGGCTGCGTGCTCGGCGCGGATCACCTTGATCGCGACTGGCGAGCCGAGATCGACGTGCGTGGCGCGCAGTACGACGCCCATGCCGCCTTCGGCGAGCTTGGTGTCGACTCGGTACTTGCCACCGAAGAGTTCGCCAGGTTGCCAAGCGCCCGGCGCCTGCGAATCGCTCGGTTCTCGATTGCCCAGCTCTACAGCCGTGTCCGTGGCGCTCATCGCAAGTCCACTGCTCCGTAGCACCCAGCATGTTTCAGGGTGATTGCGAATGCCAAGGCGATTCTTGCGAAGCCTTGCGTCAGCTGGGCTGATGCAGTTAGTAACAACTTCAAGGAGTTACCGAACGAACGACCGGGAGTAGGAGTCGAGAAGGAGCCTTGAACGTTCTTGCGTTCTGTCTCGGTCTCGTGGCGTTTGGAGCCCCAGCCCCAAACGCTCTGACTGGAAGGCCGTCTCGTCGTGCTTGCGTGTGGCGCTTGGATGGCGGTCCCAATCCGGGCCAGAATGCTAGGCAACGGTGGGGGCGCGT
>DATDEV010000275.1:0-5063 GCA_036522995.1 Polyangiaceae bacterium | reverse complement strand
GCGGGTGCCCGTTCCAAGCCTGGTCGCTCGGGGAGCTCATCCGTCTCGAAAGGCTGGTGCTGGTATGACCGCAGCCCGCGTCGCGCTCGGCGACCGCAGTCTCTATCCCAATCTGCAAGCCAAGGCCTACCTGGCCTACGCGGCGACGGCTCCGGTGTCGACGCGCGTCAAATCCGCGGTCGACGCCTTCCTCGACGACTATGCACGGCGCGGTAACGTCGCCTTCTTCGAGTGGATGGCCGAGCGCGAACGGCTGCGGCGGAAGCTCGGCCAGCTCGTCGGAGCCGCGGGCGACGACATCGCGCTCATCAGCAGCACGACGCGCGGCATCGGCGACGTGGCGCTCAACCTGGCCTGGCGCCCTGCGGAGCGCGTGCTGCTATTCGAGGGTGAGTTTCCGGCCAACGTGACGCCCTGGCAACGAGCCGCCGAGCTGTTCGGCTTGGAGCTTTCGTTCGTGCCCATGGCACACGCGGTCGAGGACGAGGATTCGTTCTTGGTGCCGCTCACGCGGCTGCTCGAGCGCGGCGCGCGACTGGTGGCGGTGAGCGCGGTTCAGTTTCAAACCGGCCTGCGCATGCCGCTCGCGAAAATCGCGGCGCTTTGCCGCCAGCACGGCGCCGAGCTGTGCGTCGACGGCATTCAGGCCGTGGGGGCCGTCCCGCTGGACGTCGAGGCGCTCGGCCTCGACTACATGGTTTGCGGCGCCCACAAGTGGCTGCTCGGCATGGAGGGCGTTGGCTTCCTGTACGCGCGGCCCGAACGCGCCAAGGCCCTGGTGCCGCGCACGGCCGGCTGGCTCAGCCACGAGGACGCCGCGCGCTTTCTGATGTCGGGTCCGGGTGAGCTTCGCTACGACCGGCCCATCAAGCAGAGCATTCAGATGCTGGAGGGCAGCTCCTGGAGCGGGGTCGGCTTCGCCGCGCTGGAAGCCGCCATCGGGCCGCTGCTGGAGCTGAGCCCTGACGCGATCCTGGCGCACCTGACGAGCTACCTGGACCTGCTGGAGCCCGAGCTGGTGGGCCGGGACTTCGTCAGCCGCCGTGCTACTGGCGCCGCGCAGCGTTCGGGCATCCTGTCGCTGCGGCCGCCCATGGGCCTGGCCGCGGCCGATTTGGTGGTCGAGCTGCGCGAACGCGGGGTCTTCGCCAGCATGCCGGACGGGTTATTGCGCTTCGCTCCCCACTTCCCCAATGCCCCGTCCGAGATTGAGACGGTGTTGGGCGCCGTCGACGAGGCGCTGGCGAAGCTCCGCGTCCGCTGAATCATGTTTCGGCCGTGTGGCGTGACGAACGGCCCGCGCCGCGGTAATGACGCGCGTCAGCCATGGACAGCGAGATCGCTCAAGGTACCGAGCGCCTCATCAGCGGGCAGCGCCGCGTCTTCTTCGACGGCTACTGGATCCGCGCCTACGACGTCCCGGCCGATCGCTGGCGCGCGAAGAAGAGCTTGATCGAGGCCATGACGCGGCGGCTGTTCAAGCACGTCGAGCACGGCATCAACATTCCTGGCTCACGCCTCGAGGAAGCTCGCCTCGCATACGACGCCGAGACCGACGTAGCCAAGCAGCGCGTCAAGGGCGCCATGCTGGCGGGCGCGCTGTTCAATCGCGCGGCGGACATCTTCACCAAGCTGGTGGAGCTGGAGGGCGCCGGTATCCGCATTCAGTCGGACAACCCGCTGATGCGCCAGTGCGGCGAGCACTTGCAAGAGGCGCTTCACCTCGGCAAGTCGGTCAGGCACCGCAGCGGTGAAGAGGGCATCGACGAGCTGTGGGGCGAGCCGTTCAAGGCCTTCGCCTACCCGATCGAAAAGTTCTACGAGAGCCGCTACATCAAGATCTCCCAGACCATGCGCGGCATCGACGAGATTGCCGAGGTGCTCTACACGACCTTCAAGGGTCAGCCGCTCTATACCGGTATCGAGCCGATCATCTTCAGCTACGCCAAAGCCGCCAAGATCAACTGCGAAACCCTGCGCGACGACGCGGACATCTTCGAGGTGTGGTCGGACTTCGTGGTCGCCGGCGAGCGGCTATGCGGCTTCGGCGTGGAGCGCGCGCAGAACGAAAGCGAGCGGCTACTGCTCGAGCGCGGCCAGCGCTTGCTGCTGAACGCACGCGAGCTGGTCTTCGCCATCACGCGCGCCCGCGTGCCCATGCCCAAAAGCGCGCGCACCTTCATCGAGCGCTGCCGCGTCTTCCACGAAGCGCTGGGCGGTGCCGAGCTCGAGCCCCAACCCGAGTCGCTGCGCGTCGGCCCCGTCGGCCTGAATCTGCCCGCCTGACGCGTGCGGCTGCCACGCAGCCGCACGCGTCAGCGCGGGGCCCGGACCAGCTCGACGTCGTCGACCCACAGGTCATAGTCCTCGTCCTCGAATTGCGAGCGCGGCATCCGCCTGAAATATCCCGTTTTGGCCGCGCCGGTTGGTCCTTGCGACGCAATCGGCTGGCTGCTTTCTGCGGCCCGGGATAGACAGCGGTCCGGAGCCATCAGCATTGTTCTACCTCAGCCTGCTGTTCTTGCATTTCGTCGGCCTCGCGCTCGGCCTCGGCACCGGCTTGGCGATGCTCACGCTGGGCAAAGCGACCAAGGACCTGCCGGCGGAAGAGCGCGGCAAGTTCCTGCAGCGCGCCTCGGCGCTGCGCAAGAACGCCAGCTATGGCCTGGCGCTGCTGCTGCTGACCGGCATAGCGATGTTCGTGCTGCGCGGTCCTGCCCAGGTGATGGCCTGGGGTGGCGGCGCCTTTCACGCCAAGCTCACGCTGGTGGTGATCCTGTGCGGCGTGTTCGGCTACTCGCAGGTGGTGGCCAAGAAGGTGCGCGAGGCTGGTGGCGGGCCGCTGATGGCCAAGCTGGCCAAGCTCGGCCAAATCTCGGCCGTGCTCAGTCTGCTGATCACGCTGTGCGCCGTGCTCGCCTTCAAGTGACCGGCTAACGCGCAGCCCGCTTGCCGTGCGGATTTCGGCGACGGTCGTCCAGGCGGGACGCGGCTCAGCGAACAACCCGCTGAGGGCGCGTCGAGCCGGCGCGCTGTTGAGCCGCGCGAAAGCGGCGCACGCGGACCGGCAGCGAACGAGTGACGAGCGGCGCTAGAAGTTGAGCTTGCGGAAGATGAAGGACGGCAGGCTGCGCACGATCAGTGCGACGAGCGCCCAGCGCGAGGGGACGAAGGACGAGCTGCTGCTGCCCCGCCGCGCGATCGAAAGCGATAGCTGCGCGGCTCTCTCGGCCGAGACGAGCCAGAACAGACCCTTGAGGCCGCGCGTCATGACGGTGTCGACGAAGCCGGGCTTGATGGTGACGACGTTGACTCCGTAGCGCGAGCAGCGATTGCGCAGGGATTCGAGGTACGTGGAAAGCGCCGCCTTGCTGGTGCAATAACCGGGGTTACCGCGGCGTCCGCGCTCGCCCGCGATGCTCGAGATGCCGAGGATGGTGCCCGTGCGAGCGGTTTCGAAGCGCGCGGCGGCCTGGTTCATCCAGGCCATGGCGCCGAGCAGGTTCACGCTGACCATCGCGCGATCCTTCTCGAAGCTGTACTCGCCTTCGTCGACTTTGGGCATCACGCCAGCCGCGTAGATCAGGCCGTCCACGCCGCCCAGCTCTCGCTCGATACGCTCGAAGAGCGCCGGCACCTCGGCCGTGTTCTCGACGTCGTGCGCGAACACGCGCAGCTTGCCGGGCCGCTCGGCGGCCAGTCGCTCGAGCTCGCTCTGGCGGCGCGCCACGATCGCGACGTCGGCGCCCTCGGCTGCCAGCTGCCGCGCCATCGCCTCGCCGATGCCGGACGAGGCGCCCACCACCACGACCTTGGTCAGGCGCGCGCTCACGAGCGCCGCTCCGGCTCGCGATTTACCTGGCCAAACTCATGAGACTGTAGAAAAAGCACGGCCGCGCATACCACTAGCGAATAGCCGCCGCCACAGTATCAAGTGCCCGAAGAGCGCCACCGCGACCGGGCCCGCGGGTAGCCACACGAACGGAAAGTAGGCAGTCCAGGTGTTCAGCCGCTCCGGCTCGCTACCGAAGGCGGCCCAAATCGGCAGCGAAGCGATGGCGATGCCCACCACGGTCGCCAGGAGCAGCGAGCCCAGCGCATTCCACGCCAGCAGCAGCCAGCGCGGCGCTCGCTCGAACGCCGCGAGCACTCCCACCACCAGCGCCGTCGCGCCGCTCACGATGTCGAAGTTGCTGCCCGTGAACGTCATCTGCGCCGGCATGACGCCTTCGACAGCTGCCTGGTGCATGACCAGCTCGAGCGGCAGGCGAAACGCTTGCAGCAAAACCAGGAACGCGATCGGCGCGGTGCCAGTGAGCGCACGGCCAACTTTCGAAACCGCCAGCGCGACCGGCAACCCAAGCGTCGGCAGCAAGAGCAGCAGGAAGCGCGGAGGCATCCCCTCGAACTGCGCCAGAAAACCGCTCGCACCGAGCAAGCCGCTGTAGGTTAGCCAGGCCAGCACCCACACCCAGTACCAGCGAGCCTGGCGAGCCTCGCTCGTCCGCCGCAGCAGCAGTCCCACGCTAGCGAGAGCGACGAGCGCCATGCCTGCAATACCAACCTGAACTCCCCACGAGGCATTCGGTGTCATGCCGCCCATCGAGCACGCGCCATGCCAAGCTCATTCGCGCCTAAACCGCGCGCTTGCGGCCGCGCTACGAGCCTCGCCGTCGAGCTTCGGCCGTCGCTCCGCCGGCAGCTGTCGGTTTTCCGACAGGCTGCGCGGTCTTGCATCTCACGGCTCAATCCTCAATCCTGGGCGGCGATGGCCAGTCGCAGCTTCGAGCTTCTGCAGGAGCAAGAGCGGCTGCGCGTGGGGCGCCGGTTTCTGCTACTGCGCCCGCTGATCGCGGCGCTCGGCGGCTGCGGCAATTCGCTGCTGCTGGCCAGCGCGCACGCACCGGCGCGGCAGAAGTTGATCTTGGCCTCGGCCTTTGCGCTGGTGATCGGCGCCTTTTTCTGGGAAGCCTGGCGCCTCGGTCGCCGCCCGCTGACCGAGCGCTGGCTGTTGTGCTCGCTCTGCCTCACGCTGCTGGCGCTCGGCACCTTCGCGCTCTTCA
>DATDEV010000274.1:0-4904 GCA_036522995.1 Polyangiaceae bacterium | reverse complement strand
GAGAGCAGGTGGCGGTCCAGGGCATGCCAGTTCGCGGCGCGCAAGTGGCCGCAAGTGTTTCGGCCAGGCGTTTGGACGGGGGTAACAGGTGTTGCGGCGGGGGTGGGCAGCCCAACAAGGCCGACTGCGGATTGCGGCGGCGGGTTAACCTATCGCCGCCTGCGTCACTGCGCTGGCTGGCGTGCGCCTTGGCCGCGGGTGATACCTGCCGATTCAAGATCCACGAGCTCCCAGTGGGGGAGGCTGGTGGGATTGGACGCGATCTCATGCAGCGTGTCGCTTCGAGCGGCATCCGGCGTGTGAGGATCGCCGGCCGATATTCAAGCTGATTTTCTTGCGTGGTGCCTTGCATTGAGGGCATCGCGAGCGGCCGATTGCGGGTGGCGACGGGCGGCTTTGAGAGAGCTGCCGCTTCGAGAGCGAAGGGAAACTTCAAGAAGCCAATCACTGCAATCGTCGCTGTCATGCCTGCTCCCCGACCAACATTACTTGGTCACTTTGACGACGGTGTCCCACGTGCGCGTCGTGATGTTCTTGCCGAAGGTCTTTTCGAGCAGAACCATGAACACGGGGCCCTTGGGGCTGACCACGTAGGCGCTGAGCACGGCGCTGCCCCGCAGCGCCAGGATACGCGCGCCGTCGAGCTCGATCGGCAGCTTGGGGACCTTGCCAGGCTTCTCCGGCAAGAACGTGATCACGCGCTTCGAGCCCGGCGCGAGCTTGGACCCTCGATACGGGTCAGACTCCAGCAGCGCGACCAGGTCGTCGACGGAGCGCACGAGCGTGAAGAAGCTGCGCCCCAAATGCTTGGTCATCGCCGCCTCGGCCTGGCGCGCGAGCGAGGCTTCGCCGGCAGGTTTGGCGTTGAACACGACGTTGCCGCTGCCCAGCACCGTCTTTACCTCGCTGAAGCCGGCCAGCTCGAACGCCCGCTTGAGCTCGGGCATCTTGGCATTCAGAGGGCTCACTCCACGCAGGAACGCGACGTAGCGTTTCACGATCCGCAGAATGCCAGCCTTCGTCGCAAAAATCGACGCTCGGGTTCGTTGCGAGCGAGCGAGAGCGCTCGCTCGTAGTGCGCGCTGGCGGCGCCGAGCTCTCCCCGGCGTCGTTCCAGCTCACCGAACGCCGCCGCATAGAAGGGGTAGCCCGACAGGCGCTCGGCCTGCTCGATCGCGCCGAGCGCCGCGAGGCCTTGCGTGGGGCCGTCGCGCTGTCCGATGGCGATCGCTCGATTGAGCGCCGCCACAGGCGACGGAGCGATGCTGAGCAGGCGATCGTAGAGTGAGACGATGCCGTGCCAGTCGGTGTCGGCCACCGCCGCAGCGCTGGCGTGCGTGGCCGCGATCGCAGCTTCGGTGTGATACTGGCTGAGCTCGTTACCCGCCGCCGAGCGTTCGAAATAGCTCAGACCGAGCGCGACCAGTCGAGCGTCCCAGCGCGAGCGATCCTGCTCGAGAAAAGGGCACAGCTCCCCGCTAGCATCGAGGCGAGCCGGAAGTCGTGCCGCCTGCAAGCTCATCAGCGCGCAGAGCGCGAAGCTGGTCGGCGTGGCGGCCGGTGGATATTCGCAGAGCAGCAGCGCCAGCCGCAACGCCTCGTGGCACAGCTCGCTCTGAACCGCTGCCGGCGAAGCTCCGTGATAGCCCTCACTGAACAGCAGGTAGAGCGCGCGCCGCACCGTCTGCGAGCGGGGCTCGAAGTCGGCGTGGGTCAGGTCGAAGAGTCGCCGCTGGGCGGCCAGGGCTTGCTTGCCGCGCGCGATACGCTTCTCGATCGCTGCCTGGCTCGACAGCAGCGCCTCGGCGATCTCGCGGGCGCCGAAGCCGCACAGCACGTTCAGGATCAGCGCGAGTCGCGCTTCCTCCGGCAGACGCGGGTGGCAGCACGAGAGCATCATGCGCAGCTGCTCGTCGCGGATGGTGGGCGCCGAAAACGCCTCTTCGAGCAGCGCAGGCAGCGTCCATTCGCTGTCGAGCAAGCGGCCCAGCTCGGGCGCAAACGTGCGCGCGGTGCGCTCGCGCCGGAGCAGATCGAGCGCGCGATGCTTGGCCGCCGTGGTCAGCCACGCCGTCGGATTTTCGGGCACGCCCCGCTCCTGCCACAGCTCGAGCGCACGCGAGAAGGCGTCCTGCACCACGTCCTCGACCAGCTGCAGATTATGCACGCCGAACAGCCGCGTCAGCGCGGCCACGAGCCGCGCCGACTGCTGGCGGAAGAGCTGTTCGTCGAGCTTGGCAGGCTGGTCCACGCCGGGCCGCTGACCGTCAGCCGCGCTTGGGCGCGTAGCGCAGCGCGAGGTTGCCGGAGCCGTAGCGTTTGATGTCGAGCAGCTCGAGCGGCACGCTGCGCGGCAGCCCGCGGATCATGCTCTCGCCGTCGCCGAGCAGGAGCGGATTCACGATGAAGCGATACTCGTCGATCAGGCCGTGCTGGCACAGCGCCGACACGATCGAGCCGCTGCCGAAGACGATGATGTTCTTGCCCGGCTGCTGCTTGAGCTTCTCCACCTTGGCGGGCGAAAACGCACCTAGCGGCTCCGAATTCTGCCAGGGCAATTGCTTGCGGGTGCGAGAAAATACCAGCTTCTTCTGCTCGTTGATGAACTTGGCCATGGTCTTGATGGCCGGGCTCCGCCTGCCTGCAGCGTGCGGATCCTCGTCGCCCGCCGTAGGCCAGAAGGACTCGAACAGGTCGTAGGTAACGCGGCCGAATAGCATAGCGTCCATTTCCGGCATGCCCTGGCCGGCCTCGGCATCCAGCTCCGGGTCCGGCACCGCCCAATTCAGGCCGCCATCTGCGTCGGCGAAGTAGCCGTCAACGCTCACTCGATTGAACATCACGATGCGTCGCATGCGTTTGCTCCCTTCTTCACGAGGACATGGCCATGATCGGGCGAACCTCGACCGAGCCGTCGTCGAGGATCGGGCAGCCCTTGGAAACTTCGAGCGCTTCGTCCAGGTCGCGCGCCTGAATGACGATGAAGCCGAGGACGACGTCCTTGGCCTCGGTGAAGGGGCCGTCCGTCACCAGGCGCTTTTTCCCGGTCACGACCTTTCCGCCAGGGTCGAGCGGCTGGCCGGGATCCTTGAGGTAGCCTTTGGCTTCGAGCTCGCGAATCCAGCCGAGCCAGGCCTGCATGCTCTGCTGTGCCCGCTCAGGGGTACCGAGGGCCTGCTGCTGCGCCTCGGGCGTGCTGCGGAACAAATAGACGAAGTCGCTCATCTTGCACCCTCGACGTTCGAGGCCACCCGCCTCGGACACTTATTTTTCGTGGACGATCAGCACGTCTACTTCGCTCTTTTCGCCGAGGATTTCGGCGTAGCGATCGGCCCAGGCCAGGGCCTCGGCCTTCGAGCCTAGCTGCAGCAGCGAGAAGCCGGCGATGAGCTCCTTCGATTCGGCGAACGGGCCGTCCACCCACAGCCGCTTGGCCTTGGAACCCGCGGCGAGCCTGCTTCCCTGCGAGCTGGGCGCGAAGGTCTCCGCGGCCAAGACGGCACCGTCCTGCTCGAAGCCTTGGGCCAGCTTGGCGGTGGCGGCAACGTGACGCGCCGCTGCAGCGCTGCCCGCTTCGTCCTCGCGCGTCGACTTGGTGAGCAGCAGGAAGCGCTCGGGCGCGCTCTCCGGCTTGGGCATCAGGCCGAGATCCCAGGGCTCGACCACCGGGCCCACCTCGATCTCGCAATCGCCCAGCGCGCTGCCGAGCCGCTTGGCGTGCTTGACCGCTGCCTCCATCGACTTGGCGCTGATCATGGTCACGGCTGCGACCAGCTCGCTTTGGCCCGCATACGGGCCTGGGGTGACCGACCATTCGCCAGCGCGCTGCGTGAGTCGCACCCGACGGGAGCTCGGGTGCAGGCCTGCGCCGTTGGTGAAGACGCCGCTCTTGAGGCTCTCCTGCACCAGCGCGCCCATGTTCTGGATGATGTCCTGATCGGGGGGAGCGCCCGCTTCCATGCTGGCGTCGGTTTTGTGCATGACGATGAAGCGCATCGAGCTGCATCTTCCACCCTTCCACCCTTCCTGTTCAATCCCCATCCCGGGCACTTGCTATAAAGCGAAGCCAGAATGGCCACTCGCAAGCAGCCCGCCCGCAAGAAACCTGTCAGCAAGAAACCTGTCAGCAAAAAGGCGCCGGCGAAGCCGACCCCGCCGGCGAAGGCCAGCCCGGCGCGGCAGCGTCACGACGTGACCGAGGTGATCGCAACGCTCAAGAAGCGGAGCAGCTCGCAAGTCAAAAAAGGCATGGCGCGCTATGCCATCCCGTCAGAGCAAGCCTTCGGCGTTCCGGTCGGCGTGATTCGCCAGCTCGGCAAGAGCTTGGGCAAGAGCCACCAGCTCGCGGACGAGCTGTGGCGAAGCGGCCACTACGAAGCCCGCATGCTGGCCACCTTCATCGACGAGGTGGAGCTGCTGACGCCCAAGCAGATGGACAGTTGGTGCAAGGCCTTCGACAATTGGGCCATCTGCGATACTGCCTGCTTCGCGCTGTTCGACCGCAGCCCGCACGCCTTCGGCAAGGTGAAAGCGTGGGCCACGCGCAAGCCGGAGTTCGAGAAACGCGCCGCGTTCGCGCTGCTCGCCAGCCTGGCGCTGCACGACAAGCGGGCCGAGCCGCGGGCGTTTTCGGATTGCCTGCCGCTCGTCGAGTCGGCCGCCAGTGACCCGAGAAACTTCGTGAAAAAGGCGGTTTCTTGGGCGCTCCGAGGTATCGGGCGGCGCTCGAGCGAGCTCAACCGCGAGGCCGTAGCGCTCGCCCAGCGCCTGGCCGATAGTAACGACCCTGCGGAGCGCTGGGTGGGTAAGGACGCGCTGCGCGAGCTGACCAGCGAGGCAGTGAAGAAGAAGCTGAAGGCAAAGCCTAGCGCGTGACGGCAGAGAGTGTCCCACCGCTCATCGTT
>DATDEV010000273.1:0-4553 GCA_036522995.1 Polyangiaceae bacterium | reverse complement strand
AAATGGGCCGAGGCGCGGGCTGGCGAAGGCGAGGAGCGGTTCCGGGTCATCGCCGAGCAATCGATGCTGGGCATCGCCATCATGCAGGACGACGCGGTCTGCTTCGTCAACCAGGCCATTGCGGACATCTGCGGCTATTCGACGGAGGAAATGTCGACTTGGACCATGCGCGAGCTGGCCAAGGCGATTCACCCCGAGGACGTCGACTTCGCGATCGAACAGGCGCGCAAGAAACAGGTCGGAGACCCCAGCGCGCTCGCCCACTATACCCACAGAATCATCACGAAATCGGGGGAAACGCGCTGGGTCGAGCTGTACTCGCGCAGTATCGAGTACGGCGGGCGCCCGGCGGATTTCGTCACCATGATCGACATCACGGCCCGCAGGCTGGCCGAAGCTTCGCTCAGCCAGCTGTCGCTCAGCATGGAGCGCGCGGCCAAGCTCGAGTCGCTGGGCGTACTGGCGGCGGGCATCGCTCACGACTTCAACAATTTACTCGGCGGTCTGTTCGGCCACCTGGACTTGGCGCGAGCTCACCTGGATGCGAGGAGCTCGGCGCGCTCGCATTTGGACCTCGCGAACGAGGCTCTGGAGCGCGCCAAGGCCCTCACCGGACAGCTACTCGCGTTCGCCAAGGGCGGCACACCAGTGCGCAAGGTCAGCTCGCTCGCCAACAGCGTGCGGCGCTGTGCCGACTTCGCGCTGAGCGGCAGCAGCGTGACCGTGGAGCTCGATCTGGATGCTGGGCTGTGGAGCGCCGAGTTCGACGAGAATCAACTGGCACAGGCTTTCGACAACATCCTGATCAACGCCAAACAAGCCATGCCGTCGGGCGGCACCCTGCGCATCTTGGGCAGGAACGTGGTGGCCGAGCAGGGTCCGACCCTGGAGCTTGCGGCGGGGCGCTACGTGAAGCTCAGCTTCGTCGATCGAGGGCCCGGCATTCCGGGCGCGATTTTGGAGCGCATTTTCGACCCATTTTTTACCACCAAGGTCGAAGGCAGCGGCATCGGGCTGACGGCCGCTTACGCCATCTTGAAGAAGCACGACGGGCACATCGAGGTGGCCTCGCCGCCAGGCGAAGGTGCCACGTTTCACGTCTGGCTACCGGCCAGCGCGACCGAGAGCCAACGCATTCAACGAGTCGAGAGCGCCGCCGAGTCCGGGCACGGCTTGGTGCTGGTCATGGACGACGACGACATGGTGCGCAGGATGGCCGCCAGCATGCTGGCGCACCTCGGCTACGACGCGATCGCGACCTGCGACGGCGCCGAGGCGCTCAAGCGCGCCCGCGCGTTCCTGGCCGAGGGCAAGCAGCTGAGCGCCGCGATGCTCGATTTGACTGTCCGCTCCGGTGCGGGGGGACGCGAAACGGTCCGACCGCTGCGTCAGCTCGTGCCGGATCTGCCAATCATCGCCTCGAGCGGCTACTCGGACGATCCCGTGATGGCCGATCCGGCGCAGTTCGGTTTTAGCGCCAGCCTGCGCAAACCCTTTCGGCTGAACGAGCTGAGTGAGCTGCTGGCACGCTTGGTCGCGCGCGAGCTCGCCGGCTCGTCGCGCGCTGGAGCTCACTCGCTGACAGTGGCGCGGGCTCGCAGGGTAGCGAGCTCGCTGGCGCTGATGCCGATCTCGAGCAGGAAGGCCTCGGCACCGCCGCGCGCTTCGATCTCGTCGAGCACGGCGTCGAGGCTGTTTGGGTAGGCGCCGACGCTGCTCTGCGAGAGCAGGTACTCTTGCATCACGTCCTCTCGCGACACGCCCAGGGCCCGGAGTAGCAGCGCGCTCAGCACGCCCGTGCGATCTCTGCCCCACGTGCAATGAAAGTAGATGGGGTAGGCCTCCGCACTAGCCAGGGCATGCAGCGCGACGGCTACAGAAGGCGAATTGAGATCGTTCAGGTAGTCCGTGGGACCCAGTCCAAACGGAATAGGCAGCGGGGCCAGCACTTGCCCGGCGTCGACGCATGGCGTGGTGGGCCTGCTTTCACGCTCGTGCTCCATCCGCAGATCGATCACGGTCCGAATGCCGAGCGCCGCGACGTGGGAGCAACCCTCGAGGTCGAGCGCTGCCAGCGGAGGACCGCGGAACAGGCTGCCACACGCCACGTGGCCACCCGAAGCCAGCGGCAGGCCGCCGAGATCGCGAGCGTTGACGACCTGCCCGTCGAGCACGACTCGATGTCGCTCGCACGCAGTGGCCGGTGGCTCGGGCTCCGGTGCCGCTGCCTCGCCAGCGCTACCAGCCTCGGCAGGTGCGAAGCCAGCGCCGCCAGCCTCGGCAGGGGCGAGCCCAGGACTGCCACCTTCAGCGGGCGCGACCGGCTCGCCGCCGACACCCGCCGCCACGCGCGGCGACGCGACCGCGTGCGCAGCCGCCCCACCGGCGACGTCGGCGCCTTGGTGCTCGGCGTCGCACCCCGCGAGGGCGAGGGCAGCGAGCGCTACCTGGTAGGGAAGGCGCAACATCGGGCTCACGCTGCAGCATAGCGCACCGCCAGCGACGGCGAGAGGCTGTAAGTTTCCTGCTACTTCTACCTTGCGGCCAGCCCTGCTACTGCTGCCAGGATGATCAGCCGTCAAACCCGGTGTGGTGGTGCTTTCGTCTGCTGTTTGTTGTCGCTGCTGGTCGGCTGCGAAGAGCAGAAGCCCGCCGCCGAGACCAAGGCTACCGCTAGCGCGATGCCCGCAGCTGTCCCGACGCCCAGCGCTGCGACCCCAGCCGTAGCCCCGCCCAGCGTCGACAAAGCGGAGCGACCGTCGAAGGTCGAGACCGAGCTGACCGACGCTCGCCGCGCCGCCGTGGAAGCCAAGTATGCGAGCGCCAAGGGGTTCCTGGTCGCCAGCGAGCTGGAAGCGAAGCTCAAGGCGAACAAGGCCTTGAAGGACAAGAAGGCCGCCGTGGCAGCCTTCGACAAGGCAGCTCAAGGCAAATGGGTGCTGTTCAGCGGTCCGGCCGTCAACCTCACCGACGATGGTCTCGACACCGGCATCGTCTACACACCGCAGCTGCCCAACGACCCGATGGGCATGAGCCGACAATTCTTCGAGGTGACGCTGAGCAAGATCGAGGGCTACTCCAAGGATACGCTCAAGACCGGCAACGTCGTGGTCGTGCTCGCCAAGTACAACGGTGGCGGCAAGGCTTCGCCCGGCTACGAGCTGGTCTCGACCGGCGCCTGGCAGTAGCGTCCGCTCGGCCAAAGTTCTGGCGCGGCAGAGCGTCACTTCTGCTATGAAACGGACATGACGCCTCTGCTGAAGAAAACCCGCGCAGGCGTGAGGCGTCTCGGTTGAGGACCTGCGAATACGCGGGCGAGGCGCTGTCGGCACCGCGCTCCCATCCGTGGGTCGGCGCAGCCTCCGACAAGGCAAGCCGCTACTACGATTTGACCGCGTCACCCGCGCTGATCAGAAGCTCGCTCGAGGACTTCGTGCCGTGGGGACGCTACGCGGCCGTCGAGGCCTTCTACGTGCTGCTCGAGCGCCTGAATCATTCCAAGTCGCTGCTGGAGTCGAACGACTGCGCCTTCACGGGGCCGCACCCGAGCGAAAGCGCCGCTGCCCGCAAGTCGCTCGAGTGCTCGGGTCGCGTCATGGTGCTGTTTCGCGACCTGCCGCGCAACACGGCCGCGGGGCAGATCGAGGAGCTCAAGAACGAGCTGCACCTCGCGCTCACCAAGCTCGATCCCAACTTTCGCAGCGGTGTGATCGGGACGACCATCGTGCCGGTGCGCTATCTGGCGCTGTCCGCGGACAGCGACGGGCAGCTGGGCGTGCAGCTGATGATTTCGTTTTGGGCCTGGGGCAACTCCGAAGAGGAGAACATGCAGAACCTCTCGCGCCTGCTGCGCAACCTCACGAACGCGCTGCGCAAGCTGTGCACGCCGACGCCGGCGACGGTCACCTAGCTCGCACCGCGTGCGTGCTCAGCGCCTCTCGCCCGGCACCACGTAGGCGATGCGCGCTTCCTTGCGATCCCAAACTACGGCCCCGGCCGGTGCCGCCGCAGCTTGCAGCGCCTTGGTGATCGTCTCGCCTTCTGCGAGGATGATCTGGCCGAGCGTCGCATCCGGCAAGACTTTGCCTTTGCGCGGATCGTGGGGATCGTAAACGGCGTAGCGCATCGGGCCAGTCGCGGCATAACTCGAAAGGCCGTCGCAGTCAGCAGTGGTAGACTTTCGCCAATGTTCGACTTGTGGCGCCGACTGAGCCGCGCGGACGCGCTATCGCAGCCGTTACCGGACGGGTATCGCCGGCTGATCGAGCGCCGCGTTCCGCTCGCCAAGCACCTGACCGAGGCTGAGCTGCTCAAACTGGAAGGGCTGGTCCGCGTGCTGATGTCCGAGAAGGTGTTCGAGGGCGCCGGTGGCCTCGAGCTGACGGAAGAGATATGCGTGACGATCGCAGCCCGCGCTTGTCTGCTCGTGCTGCATCGAATCGAGCTGGACGAACCGCTCTTTCCAGGGCTCGACACCATCGTTGTCTACCCCTCGACCTATCGCGTCCAGCAGCGACGGCAGGAGGGCTACGTCGTGCTCGAGGGGGAGGAGG
>DATDEV010000272.1:0-9110 GCA_036522995.1 Polyangiaceae bacterium | reverse complement strand
CTTGGGCGGCACGAATGGCGCCTAGCATCTGGACCGCCTCGCCCGTCTTGCTGGTCAGGATGTACTTCCTAACGCCATACACGGCCAATGCGCTCAGTACCGCGACCAACACGACGACGATCATCAGCTCGACCAGCGTGAAGCCGCGAGCCGTCGCGCGTCGCTTGTTGATCGAGAACCGAAGCATCTGACTACTGCTCTAAGCAGGCGGCGTGCCAACCGTCAGGCGCTCTCCGCGGCCTCTATCGACCTACTGCCGCCGCATGTCGCCCACCTCAGCCATTCCCACGATTTTGCGGCTTTTTTGGGCACTGCCAGGCAGGAGCAGCTCGAAGGGTCAGCGTCTGGCGCGAAGGCGTTGGTGACAAAAATCGTCACTCGCCACCTCGAACGGACGCAAAGCGTCAGCTAGGCAGGTAGGACAGCGTCGCCAAGGCCCCTACTCCAGCTCGTCTTCGATGTAGACGTCAGCGTTGTAACTGGACGTCACGCCGTACGAAAACTTGCCGTTCCCATCCGGATCGCCCTTGTAGTGGATGATGTACCAGACGTCGGGGGCAGGCGTGGGATAGCTGAGCTGCGTTTGAGTGGCGTAGGCAGGATACGGGTCGCCTGGCCTGCCAGCGTCCACCAGGTAACCGAACAGGGTGCCCTCGCCCTGCCTCATCACGCCGAGCGCGCTCCAGCACTCGGACACGCTGGTGTCAGTGCCGGACCCATCATCCTGATCGAAGCCAGCCTGCCGCCACTCGTACCTCTTCTTACCCGGCAGATCGCCAGTGGGGTACCACAGCCGATCCGGCGAGCAGTCCAGGTATTGCCCGTAGTGAGCGCGATACGACTCTTCGCCGAGCCGGATCGCTTGCAGCCCGACGAGGGCCTGATTGGCGCGGGCCTGCGCGAAGTGCTTGGTGACGAGCACCACCCCGATCGCCGCCAAAACACCGGTGATCAGCACCACCACCATCAGCTCCACCAGGCTGAAGCCGGCGCTCGGACGGCGCTGGACGCGACGATGCCAAGCGGGGATCATTGCCCGCGACTATAGCCGAATGGCTTCTAGCTCGCCAGTTAAGCCCTGCTCGAGCCTGAGCTCGGCACGCCCGACGCTTACTCCTCGTCGGCGTCTCGCTCGGCGTCGCTGTCGGCGTCGCCGTCGCCCTCGCCTAGCCCGAGCTTTTGCAAGCGGTAACGCAGCGAGCGAAAGGTGATGCCGAGCAGCTCGGCGGCCCGCTTGCGCACGCCGCCCGAGCGCTCGAGCGCTTCGAGCAGCAGGCGCCGCTCGGCCTCGCCCAGCACGTCGTCCAAGTTCAAACCGGCAGCGGGCAAGCTGAGCAGATTCGGCGCCGGGGCGCTGGCGTGACCGCTGATGGACTCTGGCAAGTCGCCGAGGCCGATGACGCGTGAGCCCGACAGTGCCACCGCGCGCTCGATCACGTTCTCGAGCTCGCGCACGTTGCCCGGGAACGCATAGGCCGTCAGGACGCGCAGGCCGTCGGGAGTGAAGCCCACCACTTCCTTGCCCATCTCGGCTGCGAAGCGCTGGATGAAGCGCTCGGCCAGCAGCGGCACGTCCTCCTTGCGCTCGCGCAGCGCCGGCAAGGTGAGCCGAATCACGTTCAACCGGTAATACAGATCCTGGCGAAACTTGCCGCCCGCCACGTCGGCTTCCACGTCGCGGTTGGTGGCCGCCAGCACGCGCACGTCCACCGGAACTTCCTGCGTGGCGCCCACGGGCCTGACGCTGCGTTCTTGCAGGACACGCAGCAGCTTGACCTGCAAGCTGAGCGGCAGCTCCCCCACCTCGTCGAGCAGCACCGTACCGCCGCTCGCCTCGCGGAAGAGACCCAGGTGTTTGGTCGAAGCCCCAGTGAAGGCCCCCTTTTCGTGACCGAACAGCTCGCTCTCCATGAGCGCCTCGGGCAAGGCACCGCAATTGACGACCAGAAACGGGCCTGCAGAGCGGTCGGAGCGATCGTGAATCAGCCGCGCCAAGCGCTCCTTGCCGGTCCCGCTCTCGCCGGTCAAAAGCACGGTGGTCTTGGCCGGCGCGATGCGCGTCGCCAGATCCAGCACCTTGCGCATGGCCGGGCTCTTACCCAGCACCTCGGCCGACGCAATGCGCGAGATCTGCGCCTTGAGCCGCTCGTTCTCCACGACGATGGCGTGCTTTTCGATCGCCTTGGCGACGAGCGCCGCGAGCTCTGCGGCATCGAAGGGCTTGGCTACGAAGTCGTAGGCGCCCGAGCGCATCGCCGACAGCGCGTTCTCGATGGTCGAGTGCGCCGTCACCATGATCACCTGGGTCGACGGACTACGGCTCTTGGCGGCGGCCAGCACATCCAGCCCCGAGCCGTCGGGCATCGACAGATCGCTGACGATCGCGGGAAACGGCTGCGGACTGCTGGCGATGGCGTCGAGCGCCGACTTGCAGCCCGGCGCGCTGATCACGGCATAGCCTTCGCGCCGGAACAGGATCTCCAGCATCTGGCGCAGGCCAGGCTCGTCTTCGACGACCAGCAGCTTGACTGGCGAAGGGACGATGGAAGTCACGATTGAGGCCTGACCCTAGTCCAATCCCCGCCACCGGCGCGCCGCCAAATTGCTGCTAGGCTCTCCGCAGCGTCCCCCGGTCGCTCTTTGCTTCGATGCGCGTTTTCCTGTTCTCGATCCTGACCTTGGCAGTCTGCGGAGCCTGCTCGATGAGCGCGGATGATGCCTCGCCCTCTGGCGCGGGCTCAGCGGCGGGCAGCAGCGGTACGGACACATCCGGCGAGGGCGGCAGCGCGGGCGAGCTGCCCGTTTCGCTCGAGCTGCAGTCCAACCTCACCGACCTATTGCCGCGCCAGGAGCTGGACCTGACCCTGCAGACCAGCCCGCCCGGGGTGTTCCGGGTGCGCTTCTCCCTACCCGCCACTGACGGCAGTGAGCCGCTGGACGCCGTGCTCGGTAGCACCGAGGCCGAAACCGACGAGAACGGCCTGGCCCAGGTACATCTCACCGCGGCCAGCGCGAGCACGTCGTTTCAAGTGCGAGCCAGCGTCGGCAGCGTGGTGACGACTCGCGAGCTCACGGTGATCGACCTCGGCGCGACCAGCGTCCAGATCGAGCCGGTGTACGGCGGCAATCGGCCGATCGAGACCTGGACGGCGTCGGCGCGTCTCGGCACCTGCGCCCAGACGCCAGTCACGCCCGATGGCGAGTACAGGGCCGAGCCAGTCGGACCCGACGAGCTGCCGTTGATCGACGATGTTCCGGCGGGAGTGCCGGTGGCGATCGAGCTGCGCTCGGGTCACTTCGTGAGCGGCTGCGCTTCGGTCGACAAGCTCCCCGCGGGCCCGGAAAGCGCGCCGCCACGGGTCAAGATCCGCGTGCTCGATCGGCCCATTCAGCTGGACCAGAGCCAGCTGGACGTCGCTTTCGCTTTGCAGCGACCCGACACCGCCTGGGCAAAGCTGCTTTCGACCACGAGCGCGGCCATGCAGGTCGCCCTGCTCGGCACGAGCCTGGACGATCCCGACGCCCTGCTCGACGGCATGCGCCTGGCTCTGGCTTCGAACGAGCGCGGCAGCTTCGACGCCGCCCGCGACGCCGAGGACTGGGACGCGCTCGTGACCAGCCATTTCGGCGCGGGAGCCGACACGCATTTGCGCGCCGTGGTGCTCGGCTGGCTGGGCCGGGGCCAAGCCGCCTTCGATGCGGCACCGCGGCTGTTCGAAGGCACGCTCGCCTCGATCGACGAAAGGAGCACCGAGCTCACGCTCACCGGCATGGCTGGACTGACGCCCGCCCAAGCCAGCGTCACCACGCCCTCGCTGATGACGTGGAGCGCCGACGCCGAGGACAAACTGCTGCTCGGCACCTCGCTGTACTTCAGCGCGTCGCGCTTGCTGGCGGGTCTGGCCGAAAACGCGGCGCTTGCCGATCACGCAAAGGCGTCCGGAGCCGCCGAAGCGTTGGCGCTGGCGCTCGATTGTGAAGCGCTCGGCGACAAGCTAAGCGCTGTCGGGCCGAGCACCGACCTGGCGTTCGGTGACTGCGATGGAGTTTGTCTCGGCGCGCTGTGCCAGGGCGCCGTCGCCAGCAGCTGGAAGCGCGCGCGCGACGTGACCTCGACCACGCCGGTAGAGCTTGCCATCAGCGCCACCGCGCAAGCCGAGGTCGGCGACATGGCCGAGCTGTCGGGATTCGACGGAACGTGGGTCGGCCAGCTTCCGGGCAGCGCTCTCAACCACAACGAGACCTCGACGGGCGGACCGCTCGGCGCCGCGCAGCAGCAGCTCACCGAGCCTTGAGCCGAGTGAGCGGCGAGCCTCATCCCGCGTCGCGCAAGGCGCGGCGCAGGTCGAGCACGAAGGCGTAGGCGTAGAGGGCTGCCTCGGTCGATAGTAGCTGACCGGCGCGTGCCTCTCGCACCAGCGCGCGAAACTTGAGGTAGCGCCGCGGCTCGACCCCGAGCAAGAGCGCGACCAGGGCCGGATCGCGCGGGGCGTCGTGCGCCGAGCCGACCAGCGCCGCGCCGCTCGCCATGGCCCGAGCCACCAGCTGATCGAGCGCCGTGACCGCGGCGGCCGGATCGCCGAGCGCCAGCGCCTTTTCGACCACCTCGACCACGGCCTGCTCCCCGCTCGGAAACAGGGTGGTGAAGCTGAAGCCCGCGCTGACCGGCACCGCGGCGCTGCTCAACGTGGGTACGCCAACGTGCAGCGGAGCGGGCTCGGGGATGGCCAGAGGCAGGCCTGGCCTGAGCTCGGTGCGCGGCGCCACGTCCTCGCCGGTCACGGCGCGCGCGGCGGCCTCCCCGATGTCGGTTTCCGGCAGCTCGGACAGGCGCAGGGCCGTCGCCGTGCGAGTGGTCATGCGCGCCCCGTAGGCAGCTTCGCCGGTGTTGGCCTCGGCCCGACGCAAAGCGTCGACCAAGCCCCCTTCGGGCAGCTCGAGCGACGCGCGCTCGAGGTGACGCGACTCCGGCACGCGCCGGTCGAAGTCTTCCATCACGGCGCGCGTGATGGCCTCGAGCGCTTCGTAAACACCTTCGCCGTCGGTGGCGGTGGTCGAGAACGACGGCGCCGAAAACCGATTGAGCGTGCGCTCCAGCTCGTCCACCGGCGTCACGTCGTACAGGTCGCGCTTGTTGTACTGCACGACGTGAGGAATTTCACCCAGCGACTTGCCGTGCGCGCTGAGGTTGTCCTTCAAATTCTCGAGCGTCTCGAGGTTCGCGTCCTCGCGCGCGCGCTGCGAGTCGAACACCAGCACCACGCCGTCGGCCCCGGTGAGCACCAGCTTGCGGGTCGCGTTGTAGTGCACCTGCCCGGGCACCGTGAACAGCTGCAGCTTCACCCCCAGCCCGCGCACGTGCGGCACCCGGATGGGCAGAAAGTCGAAATACAGCGTGCGGTCGACCGGCGTCGCCAGGCTCACCATCTTGCCGCGGTGCTCGGGCTTGGCGGTGGCGTGAATGTGCTGCAGCGTGGTCGTCTTTCCGCCCAACCCTGGTCCGTAATAGACGACCTTGAAGACGAGCTCCCGCGCGAGCGGATTGACGACCGGCATGAGGCGGAGAACGAGCCTACTCCGAATCCGCCGACGCCACGTGAGCTTCTTGCGCCTGCTGAACCGCTTTCCAGAGCGGGGAAACGACACTGAGCGCGATGGCTGCGAAGCAGGCCAGCAGGGCGAGGCCGGCTAGGACCGCCATTAGCCCGTCGCGCTTGCGGGGCTTGGGCTCGAGCTCGAACAGCAGTCCGATCGCAAAGCCGGCCACGAACCCGCCGATGTGCGCCGCGTTGTCGACGGCAGGTACTGCAAAGGTAAGGGCGGCGGCCAGAATCAGGTTGCTGAAGAAGACCCGTTGCCAGCCCGGGTTACGCCGCACCATCAGCACCGCGATCAGCGCACCGAGCACGCCAAACAGCGAGCCGCTCGCGCCGACGCTGCGGGCAGCGCTGCCATACCACCACATCGTCGCGGCGTAGCCGAGGAGGCCCGACAGCACGTAGAGGAGCAGGAAGCGGGCCGAGCGGAAGTGTGGCTCGAGCGAGCGACCCAGGTTCACCAGCCCCAGCATGTTCATGCCGATGTGCAGCAAGGAGCCGTGGACGAACAGCGCCGAAAGCAGTCGCCAAGGCTCCTGCTCGAACACGAAGCCGACCAGCATGCCGAAGCGGACCAGCGTCCAAGTGTGAAACGCTTTCAGGCCAGGGACGCCGCCCCGGCCGGCTTCGGTGACCATGCACAGCGCGAAGATCGCGAGGCACATGCCGGCTAGCAGCTTGGTCACCGGCACGCCGTCGGCCGACACGTCGCCCAGCGCGCGCAAGGCCGAGGCCGAAACCGGGCCGGGCAGGTCCTTACCGCAGCGGTTGCAGACCTTTTCTTCGATGCCGTTCAAGCGGCCGCAATGTGGGCAAATCCGGGAGCCTTCGGCCATGGGCTGCCCCCGCTAGCCCGGCGTGACGCTCGGCGCAAATTGCTAGGTCAGCCAGGGACCCGTAAGGAGCCGCCCGCTGGGCCGTTACCAGCCAGTGGCCGCGGTTCGCTCCCCTCCCCCCTGGTTCCTGGTAATACCCTGGGCCCAGTGTCAGCCGATGGGCCCACCCAGGCGCCGGCAGCAGCTGGGCTGCCAGACGCCGCGGAGCTGCGCGCCGAGCAGCTGCTGTGCGAGCGCGCTCGCGGCGGCGATCGGGCGGCCTTGGGAGAGCTGCTGCGCCAGCACGGCCCCAGGCTCTACCGAGCTGTCCTGCTGCCGCGACTCGGCTCTGCGGCGGCAGCAGAGGAAGCCTTGTCGGTGACGTACCTGAAGGTGGTCGAGCGCTTCGATCAGTTTTCCTGGCAGGCCGTCGGCGTCTACCCCTGGCTGAGGGTCGTGGCGCTGCGGGTGGCGCTCGACCAGCTGCGCAGGCGCAAGCGCGAGACGGTGTTTCAGCCCGAAGACCTGGAGCGCGAGATCGACGCCAGCGAGCGCGAGGCTCGCGACGCCGGCGCGAGTGAGGCCCGCGACTTGGCCCTCGCCAAGCAGCGTGTGGCCGAGCTGGTGGGGCGCCTCCACCCGCGCTACGCGCGCGCCTTGACGTTGCGTATCCTGGAAGAGCGTCCACGCGAAGCTTGCGCGGCCGAGCTCGAGGTCTCGACCGCGACCTTCGACGTTGTCTTGCATCGCGCGGTCGCAGCGCTCAAAAAGGAGCTGGCACGTGAGCCAAGCTGACGAAGAAGAATCGCTGTCCGCCGCCGAGGCAGCAGCCGTGCTGACGGCGCTGGAGGCTGCGCTACGCCCGGCCGAGCTCGACCCGGCCCTGAACGAGCGCTTGATCGCCATGGCGCTCGAAGACCCACTGGCAGCGGCGACCGAGGACGAGCTGGCCGAGTCGGCGCGTCTGCGCGACGCCCTGGAGCAGGACGGCAGCGCTCACGAGGACGCGGCCACGCTCGCCGCGCTGCGCGTCGCCTTCCAGGGGCCGCCGCGCAGCACGCCCGACCTGGAGCCGGCCTTGCGCCAGGCCTTGGCCGCGAGCGAGCCTCGACGTCGCCCGAACGTCGTCTACGCGGTCTTCGGCGGAGCGAGCGCGCTGCTGGCTGCGGCCGCGGCCCTGGTGCTGCTGGTTGCGGATCCACGCAGCGAGCCGCCCACGGCTTCGAGCGCTCCGGGCGTCAGCGCCTTGGCCAGCGACTACGCCCGGCCGCGCAGCACCGCGCCGCTGTTCGAGGGCAGCTTTCAAACGGCTGACACCACGGCGCGGATGGATCTCATCGCGAGCGCGCGGGGTCGTGACTTGCGTGATAACCGCTACGCCGCCTGGGGGGTCCGATGAAAAGCGCGCGAGCGCGAGCGGCGCGCACACTGCTGCTCGCCGTGAGCTTGGTGCTGTCACCACTGGTCCTCGGGTGCCAGGCCAAGTCGCAGGGCGACTGCGAGCCGTCCGAACGCGTGGTCGACCCCGTGCTGCTGGCCTTTCTGAGCCAGGCCCGCAGCGCCCACCACACGGCCGACCAGCGCGAAGCCCAAGGCGACCTCGGCGCTGCCGTGACGGCGCTCGAGCGCCTCACCCGAGCGCCACGCCCCCCGGGCGAGGCGCCCGAGGTGGGAGAAGTCCTCGCCGACACCCAGGCCCGCATCGCAGACCTGCTGAGCCGTACCGGCGGCTTCGACCAGGCAAACCGGGCGGTCGACGCGGGTCTCGAGCAAGCTCGGGCGCCGAGCTACTTTCGTGGCCACCTGTTCGAGGTCCGAGGGCTGGTCGAGGAGCGCCTGCAAAAGTCGCTGCGCGACAAAGCTCGTGGCCCGGAGGCCGATCAGGCACGCGAGCGCTCGCTGGCCGCCTACGAGGAAGCCATGAAGATTCAGGCAGAGGTGATACAAAAGGCATCGCCTCCCGCCCTGCGCTAGAGTGCGGGGGTTTCGGGGCAAGCTCTTGACGACTGCGACTTCTCGCCTACCCCGGCTCTTGCCAGGGACCGACCTTCGAAGCCTGTCGATCAGTCCGGCCGAAGCCTTCGTGGTGTCGCGCATCGATGGCGCAACCAGCGTCGCCGAGATCGCCGAAGAGACGGGCCGGCCGCTCGACGAGGTGAGCGCACTGCTCGAGCGCCTGGCGGAGCTGGGCGCGCTCGTGCTCGAGGAGCCGGCTCCGCAGCGGATGGCCGAGCGCCGCGCGTCGCCAGCGCCGGCGCCTCGCCCGTCCGGAGCCATCCGGATGGGACCGATCGTGGAGACCAAGGGCGTCAGTCAGCTCAAGCACCCCGCCGCCGCGCTGTACGATGCGGCCGAGCTCGACGAGGCGATCGACATCGACGTGGAGCGCCGGCGGCGCATCCTCGACGCTTACTACAAGCTCGATCAGCTCAATCACTATCAGGTGATCGGCGTCGACCCTCGCGCCGACAAGAAGGCGATCAAGGCCGCCTACTTCGAGGTGGTCCACTTGTTTCATCCGGACCGCTATTTCGGCAAAAAGGTCGGCAGCTTCAAGTCCAAGCTGGAGAAGGTCTTCTCGCGGCTGACCCAGAGCTACGACGTGCTGTCGCGCGCCGCGAGCCGCGCCGAATACGACGCCTACTTACAGGCGCAGTCCAAGACGCGCGCCTTCGACGCGGGTCAGATCGACAGCGAC
>DATDEV010000271.1:0-9316 GCA_036522995.1 Polyangiaceae bacterium | reverse complement strand
CGTGGTGTACCTGTCCTCGGACGAGGCCGCGTACGTCACCGGTCAGGCGCTGCGCGTGAACGGCGGCATGTACATGTAATTCTTTGGCTTTCCTCCGATTGGTCGCGCCGTTGGGCGCGGCCGCGGCGGCAAGCCTTTGGACGCACGACGGAATCTAGCTAACGGTTCGAGAAATCCCTGCAAATGGGGCCACCGCTCTGGTAGAGGGCGCCCCTGGAGGCAACGAAGGCATCATGGCTGAAGGTCGGAACGTAACCGCCGAAGTAAAGCGGATCATCAAAGAGCAGCTCGACGTGGACGAGAAGGACATCAAGCCCGAGTCCACGTTCATCGACGATCTGGGCGCGGATTCGCTCGGCCTGGTTGAGCTGGTCTTGGCCTTCGAAGAAGCCTTCGAGATCGACATCCCGGACGAAGACACCGAGAAGATTCGCTCGGTTCAGGACGCCGTGGACTACATCGAGAAGCACCTGGCGGGCTGAACGCCGCCGTGGGGCGCCATTGCGCGCCCCACGTCACCACTGGCAGAAGCGTCAGTTGGCTCTAGGCAGCTAAGGAGCACATGGAGCGGATCGTCGTTACAGGAATTGGTCTCGTCACTCCGAACGGAGTCGGCACCGACGCGAGTTTTCAGTCTCTGGTCAATGGCCGGAGCGGCGTAGGTCCGATCACGCAGTTCGACGCGACCGAGCAATTTACGACCCGCATCGCGGCGGAGGTGAAGAACTTCGACCCCACCGCGTTCATGGAGAAGAAGAAGATCAAAGAGGTCTCTCGCTTCATTCCGTTCTCCATTGCGGCGACCAGGATGGCCCTCGAGCAGGCGGATCTCAACCTGACCGAGGAAGAGCGTGACCGCGCCGGGGTGTACATCGGCGTGGGCCTGGGCGGCCTCGAGAACCTCGAGCGCTGCACCATCACCTTGATGAGCAAGGGACCGGGCAAGGTCAGCCCCTACTTCATCCCCTCGCTGATCGCGAACATGGCCGCCGGCCAGGTTTCGATCGCGTTCGGACTACGCGGGCCGAGCATGGCCCACACCAGCGCCTGCTCCTCTAGCGCACACGCCATGGGTGAAGCGCTGCGCATGATGCAGCGCGGCGACTCCGAGGTGATGGTCGTGGGCGGAGCCGAGGCGACGATCACGCCCATCGGTATCGCCGGCTTCGGCGCGATGTTCGCGCTCAGCCGCCGCAACGACGAGCCCGAGCGCGCCAGCCGCCCTTGGGATCGCGGTCGCGACGGCTTCGTGTGCGGCGAGGGCGCCGGCACGCTGATCTTCGAATCGCTGAGCCGCGCCAAGAAGCGCGGTGCGCGCATTCTCGCCGAAGTGTCGGGCTACGCCGCCACCAGCGACGCCCATCACATCACCAAGCCAGCTCCGGACCATGCGCAAGCCGCGCGCGCCATGCAACTGGCGCTCAAGGACGCCAAGCTCACGCCGGACCAGATCGACTACATCAACGCGCATGGCACCTCCACGCCCGTGGGTGACACCGAAGAAGCCAAGGCGATCGCCAGGATCTTCGGCAACCACGCGCTGGAGAAGAAGCTCTGGGTCAGCTCGACCAAGAGCATGATGGGCCACCTGCTCGGCGCCGCCGGCGCAGTCGAGGCCGCGGTTTGCATCAAGGCCATCGAGACCGGGGTGATTCCGCCCACCATCAACCTGGAGGATCCGGATACCGAGGTCGCCCTGGACTTCGTGCCGAACAAGGCTCGCGAGCGGCGCATCAAGCGCTGCATGAGCAACTCTTTCGGTTTCGGCGGCACCAACGCGACGTTGGTGTTCTCCGCCTTCGAGGGCTGAGCGCGGCGCGCCGGTTCCCGGTCCATGCAGTGCCCTTATTGCCGTGAGATGGAGAGCCGCGTCGTCGATTCGCGGCTCGTCACCGGCAGCACGGTGACCTGGCGTCGCCGTGAGTGCGACGGTTGCAAGAGGCGCTTCACGACCTACGAGCGCGTAGAGCAAACGCTGCCCACCGTCGTCAAGAAGGACGGCCAGCGCGAAGCCTTCGATAGCCAGAAAATCCTGCGCAGCCTGCGCATCGCCTGCAACAAGCGACCTGTCTCCGCCGAGACGCTCGAGGAGCAGGCCGAGCAGCTCGAGCGCGAGCTGGGCGAGAGCGGCGACAAAGAAGTTTCCTCGCTGGTGATCGGTGAGCGCGTGATGATCCGACTGAAGGCGCTCGACGAGGTGGCCTACGTGCGCTTCGCCAGTGTCTACCGCTCGTTCCGCGATATCGACGAGTTCATGAGCGAGATGGGCAAGCTCGTGCGCTCGCGTAGTGACTAGCCATGGCCAAAGACCTGGACCAGGAGCTGATGCGGCGCGTGATCGCGCTGGGCGAGAAGGGCGACCCCTCCCCCAACCCGCACGTGGGTAGCTTGGTGGCGAGCACCACCGGCGAGGTGCTCGGGGAAGGCTTCCACGAAGCGACCGGCCTCGATCACGGCGAGGTGGCCGCGCTCAAGGCAGCGGGCGACAAGGCGCGCGGCCAGACGCTGTACGTGTCACTGGAGCCCTGCAATCACCAGGGGCGAACGCCGCCCTGCGTCGACGCGATCCTGGCAGCGGGCATCAAGCGCGTCGTGATCGGATGTCGCGACCCGAACCCGCGAGTGGCGGGCGGCGGGGTGGAGCGGCTGCGCAGCGCTGGCGTCGAGGTGGTCGAGGGCGTGCTCGAATCCGAAGCGCACGGGCTGATCAAGGCCTGGAGCAAGTTCATCACCAGCGGCTCGAGCTACCTGACGCTCAAGCTCGCCATCTCGCTGGATGGCCGCATCGCCACCCGCACTGGCGCTTCCAAGTGGATCACGGGGCCGGAGTCGCGGCTGCGCGTGCAGTCGCTGCGCGCGTCACACGACGCCGTGATGGTCGGAGTGAACACGGTGCTGGCCGACAACCCGCGCCTCACCGTGCGCGACGTGCCCGGCAGGAGCCCGGTGCGCGTCGTCGTCGACAGCAAGCTGCGCATTCCGCTCACGTCACAGGTCGTGCAAACGGCCGCCCAAACCCCGACTTGCGTCGTCACGACGTTGGCAGCTGCCAAGCAGCAAGAAGACGCGCTGCTCGCGGCTGCGGTGCGGGTGATCCGCGTACCGCCGACCGCCGAGGGTCGCTGTGATCCGGTGCAGATGCTGCGTGAGCTCGCGGCGCGCGAGGTCGTCAGCGTGATGTGCGAGGGCGGCTCGGAGCTGGCAGGAAGCCTTCTGGCCACGCCGATGGTCGACGAGCTGCACGTGTTCGTCGCGCCCGTACTGCTGGGCCCGCGAGGACGGCCGGGTGCGGTCGACTGGGCCGGGCCCGAGCATCCCTCCGACGGGCCGCGCATCGACCCGCCGCGATGGGAGCTGTGCGGCGGCGACGCTCACGTTTGGGGCCCGCTCAAGTACGCGAAGAAGACCGGGCGCACGAGCCCTGGCTGAGGCGCCCCCCTCGGGCGTGTGCCCGCGCCCCCAATTGCCGGGTCCCGGAGCCGGTGTTACGTTGGGGAGGTCATGCTGCTGCCCATCTTGCACTATCCGGACCCCAAGCTGCGCGAAGCTGCCAAGCCGGTAGCGGAAATCACGCCTGAAATCCTGGAGTTGGTGGAGAACATGGCCGAGACCATGTACGACGCGCCGGGCTGCGGGCTGGCGGCCAATCAGGTGGGAGTGGCGCTCAGGATCTTCGTGATCGACGCCGCGAGCGAGGACGAGCCGAGCGACCTGAAAGTGTTCATCAATCCGGAGATCCTGGAGCTGGATGGGCAGCAAATCTGGGAGGAAGGCTGCCTGTCCTTTCCCGGCGCCACCGAAGAGATCAAGCGGGCGGAGCGCGTCAAAGTGAAGGCGCTCGATCGCGATGGCAAAGAGTTCGTGCTCGAGGCCGATGGTCTGCTGGCCGTTGCGGTCCAACACGAGAACGACCACCTGAACGGCGTGCTCATGATCGACAAGCTCTCCGCGCTCAAGAAACGCATGATGAGCAAGAAGGTCGAAAAAGCCAAAGCGGAAGCCCACGCGTAGCGCGTCACCGGCGGCTCGCTGAGCGCTCCCTGATTTCACAGGGAGGTCGGGAGATCGGGAGTTGTGCGAGCGTGCAGGGGGCGCCACGGCGGGATGGCACTCGCGTCGCGCTGTTCATCGCAACGTACAGCGCGAGAGCAATGGCTCACGGTTCAACGCAGCGTTGACCGGAGTGGCGCAAAAAAACTCGCACGACTCCCGATCTCCCGATCTCCCTGTGAATCTCGAGCGACCTAGCGTGTCGGCGGGCGCGAAAACAAGGAGCTGTCTAGGCTCTCTCCCCGCGCGCGCATGGCTTCCACGACCTGGGGCACGTGGCCGCTGGCGACGAAGGTGCCTTCGACGGCGCCGCCGGCCGCGGTGCGATCGGGGCTGAAGGAGAAGATGTCCTGCAGCTCGATCTCGTCACCGGTCACCCCCGTGAGCTCGACCACGCGCAGCACCCTGATGCGGTCGTCGCGCAGACGAGCCACCTCGATCACCACGTCGTACGCGCCCACCAGGAGCTCGCGCGCAGCGCGAATACCCAGGCCGCTGCGGGCCAAAGCGATCTCTGCCGAGAGCCGCGATAGCGCGCGCTTGACCGACGTCGCGTAGCGGAGCGCCAGCACACCGTCGACCCCCGAGGCGACCATCTCGGTGACGGCAGCGGTCACTTCCGATGTCGTCAGGCGCGCCGCAAAGCGCAGCCCAGGGATCCCGGATTTCACCGTGAGCGAGCGACGCGCCTCTGCCGCTGAACCGAGCCCGAAGTCGATGGACACCTCCGATTTCCCCGCCACGCCATCGCCGATCCACACCGAGCGCGCGTCCGCGTGCGAGGCGACCAGCGCCGACAGCAACTGCTCACCCGAGCCGTCGTGGCCGCCTACGACCAGTACGTTCACGCGCGCCGTCAGGCAATGCCGGAAGAAGGTCGCGATGGCGCGTGAAATCACGCCGCGTCGCACCAGCTCGTCGAGCGTGAGCGACGAACGCTGTGGCTTGCGGATCAGCAAACTGCCAGGCTTCCCGCTAGCCTGCGGATCGACCGATATCCGCGCACCGGTCGTCAGCCTGAAATCGAGGCCACTGCCACCCTCGGTTGCTTCCGAGCGCAGCCGAGCGACCGCCCAGCCCAGCGAACGTTCCGAGCTGAAACCCGGCTCGACCGCCACGCTGCGCCCGGCGCGCGCCGCCACCACCTGATCGAAGCGCACCACCCCGATTTCGGTCACCGAGCTATCTGCCAGCAGGTCCGCGAGCGGTCCGAGCTCCAGGAGCTCGTCGCGACTGAGCTCGAGCAAGCGGTCCGGCGGCATGCTCATCGGCGTATCCTTGCTGGCGGTGAGCTTGCCCACGAGCTCGCGCAGCACCGGCTCGACCCGCTCGGCCAGATCCGCTGCCAGTGGCAGCTCGAACGCCTCGCTGCCGAGGCGCTCGACGACGCTCTGCACCGCCAGAGCGACCAGACCACTGATGGCTCCGCGCTCGTAGCTGGGCGAGTCGTCCTGCGTGGTTCGGCCGACCTGATGGGTGCCGGTGGTCTCGTTGACCGGAAAGCCACCGCTCCCCCGCAGCACTGGATCGGAGCCGGCAGGGCTCGATGGCGTCCGTGGAGGCATCACTGTGTGAGCCGCAGAGCCGCCACGAGCCTCGTCGTCGAGGCCGGGTGGCTGAGAGAGGCCGGCTGCTGCGGGCTCCAGCGCACTGGGCCCAGAGTTGGAGACCTCGTCGGGAACAGAGACCAGCTCCTGCCGCCCCTCGCCATCGGATGGCTCAGGCCCTTCCGCGCCTTGGCTGCCCGGCAGCTCGATGCGAAGCACGAAGTCACCAACGTAGATGCGATCACCCTCGCGCACGATCGTCGCCTGCGTGATGCGGCGACGATTGACGTACGTGCCGTTGGTACTGTTCAGGTCGGTGACGATAAAGCGGCCGTCCCGATACAACAGGCGCGCGTGCCGCTTGGACACGTTGCCTTTGGGCAGCATCAGCTCGTTCCCCTGAACACGCCCGACCGTGAGCTCGGCGATCTCGAAATTCTCGCGTCGCTCCGCTCCGCCCTTCTCATGGATAACCACCGCGAAAACGGGGGCGCGGACGGTCGAGGTCGGAGAAATCACGGGGCTAGAGGATTGCTGATCAGACACCCCTCGTGTCAATCCGAAGTGTTACACATATGCTTTCTGGCCGCGCTGGATTCACGCGGGGGCGATAGTCGCTAGCGGCTATCGTGCTGACGGCTCTTGACGTCGCTCGTGACCAGCGAGAGGAGCTCGCCGGCCAGCGCCATCACGTCCCGCTCATTAAAACCGCCGGCCCGAAACTCGCGATAGATGTTCTTCGCGAGGATGGCCACGGCGCGCGGGTCTTGCTGCTGCGCAGCTTGTGTCACTGGTTGCGCCATATTCGAATTTCCCTTGGAGGCGGCCGCTTGTATCCAAGAATGATGCCGCGCCGCACGGGCAGGGAGATCGTACATTTTACGGCCTTTTCGAGGTAGGGGGAGGGAGAGTGCGAAATGGATTTCGCATCGAGGCCGCGAAAACCAGATCGGGCAGCGCAGAGGATTACGCGCACACTGCAACTGGTCAAACCTCTCGGCCGCCGCCCAGATCGGGACCACGGGGCGAGCGGCCCAGCGTGCGGCCGGTTCAGCAATAGGCGCTCAGCGACTCGCGCGAGGGGCGCTGGAGGTCGCAGACCGCGCTAGTGATGAGCTCTCGGCCGTCGTCGGCGAAGTAGAGGGCCTCGCCGGGACTCGGCAGGTCGAAAACCGGAACGGCGGTGCCGTTCTTGTGGAAATGGACGCCACCGGAGAGTCGTCGGCCGATGGCCAGGTGCGACGGTAGCCATTTGCTCGAACGTCGGTCCCGCACGGCGACGCAGAGCTCACCGCGGAAGTGATACTCGGTGTTCTTGGTCAAAAAGACGCGGTTTTGGCGGCGGTCGGGGCCGGCGTAGCTGCCTTCTGGCTTCATTTCAGCGATTAGAAAGGACTGCGCGGCAGCCGGACAAATTTCGCTCGCGCGCGGCCATCACTTCGGCAAGCGCTTCACTAGTCGCCCACCGAGAACTTTACTGGGTCGTGACGCTCCGGCGTACGATCTCCAACGTGAAGCCGCGCGGCAAAGGGCCTGGTCTCAAGAAGACGCACGCTTTGCCACTCATCAGCGCGCGCAAGCTGGAGCTTTGGCAAAGCTCCGACTACCGCTGGCGCGAGCTGTTCGAAGCCGCTGACGTGATGAGCGAAGGCGCCACGCGCGACGAGCCCGACGGCAAGATGTACTACGGCTCTACCAGCATCCTGCTGCCCTTCTCGTCGCGAGGCGGGCTGGTGCCGGACGACCAGGCGGAGCAAGTGGCGCGCCTGCTCTCCAAGGATCCTCACGCGCGCTTGCGCGCGACTCGCGTCGCGCGTCTGGAAGCGCAGGTTCGCTCGGCGGCACCCATCGGTCGCGTCCGCGCCGAGCTGGGCGTGAAGGTAGCAGCCAATGGCATTCAGGTTGGCGTCGAGGTCGAAGCGCGCGTGCACAAGGAGCTCCCCGATCGCGAGCAAGCTCCACGCAAGACGACCCCCAACCGCCCCCGCCGCGGCGCCACCGCCTCTTAGCCGCGCCCGCACCAGCCTGCGACGAGATCGACGAAAGTCGAAGCTGGCTCGCAACGAGGTCGCACCCCAACCCCAACCCCCACCCCAACAAACACCATCGTTGGGGCTGGGGCCCCAACGATCACGAGACAGCGCCCCAACGAACGATGAGACCGATAGTCAAGACGAAACGACGCCACATGGCTGCGTCGCACTTGAGTCTCGAGCAGCACGTCGCGAGCACGCGAAGCGGGGGTGGGGCCCGTGGACCCCCACGACCGTTCGGCGTAGATCGTGGCAAGCGGTGCGAGCGCTTGACATGGGGCGCCACAAAGAAAATTGTTCTGCTTTGCTTTTCGAAAGCACGCGGAAAGAAAATCGTTTTGGAGAGGCGGGTCTCGGACAGCGTGATGAGTCGGAAGAAGCAGCGCGATGACAAGGTCATCCACGTCGTGTTCGGTCCCGGCGGTGGCCGTGTCGAGCGACGAGATGCAAAAACCCTCGATGCGGCTACAGAACCGCAAAGCGGACGCGAGCCTCTGACCGATCTGTTTAGCGGCACCGAGATCGCTCGCCTGCTCGACGTGACCCCGGCGCGGCTGCGCACGCTCGATCGCGCGGGCGTCGTCTCGCCTACCGGGCGCCGCAAAGGCCGCCGCGCGTACACGTTCTCGGACCTGATCGCGCTGCGCACGGCTCAAACCCTGCTCGCGCAGCGTGTGCGACTGCGGGACGTGACGCGCGCCGTGAGCGCGCTCAAACGCACCCTACCCAAGGTCACGCGGCCACTTCAGGAGCTGCGCATCGTCTCGGATGGGCAGCGCGTCGTGGTGCACACCCAAGACGGCTCCTTCGAGCCGCTCACGGGGCAGATGGTGCTCGACTTCGAGGTCAAGTCACTGCGCGAGGACGTCGTGCGCGTGCTGCGCCCCTCGGCCGGACGCGAGCGAGCTCGCACCGCGTACGAGCTTTACCTGCGCGCCAGCCAGCTCGACGAGGATCCGTCGACGATGGACGAGGCCGAGCGCCTGTACAACGAGGCCATTGGTCTCGACCCGTGGCTGGCCATTGCCTACACCAACCTCGGCAACATTCGCTTCCGGCGTCACGACGCCGAGGGCGCCGAAACGCTCTACAAGCGCGCGCTCGAGATCGACGCCCGCCAGCCCGAGGCGCAGTACAATCTCGGCTACGTGATGCTCGAGCGCGGCGAGCCCGACGCCAGCATCCCGCTCTTCCACGGCGCCATCGAAGCCGACCCCAAGTTCTCGGACGCCTACTTCAACCTCGCCATGGCCTACGAGCAGATCGGTGAGACGCAGAAGGCTCGCCCCTTCTGGAAGAACTACATCTCGCTAGAGCCAAGCGGCACCTGGACCGAAATCGCGCGACGACACTTGTAGTCAGCGTACGGCTCCCAGATTTTTTCACAGGGAGATCTGGAGATCGGGAGTTCTGCGAGCGAGCAGGTTGCGCCAAGCCGACTGAGCTTTGCGTTGCGCTGAACGAGACGCCTCACGCTGTACGATGCTGATCCCAGCGCGACGCGAGCGCCGCCACGTCATTGCGCCCCCAAAAATCTCGCTTGACTCCCGATCTCCCGATCTCCCTGTAAAATCAGGGATTACGCGAAAGCGGCAGGGCCCGCCCTGGACCCGAAGCGCCACCCGAGCGGACAGCTCTATTTCAGCTTGCGGTGCTGCAGGCTGGGGAGCGAGCGTCGCACGGACT
>DATDEV010000270.1:0-4347 GCA_036522995.1 Polyangiaceae bacterium | reverse complement strand
AGTCATGGCAACGCCCCTCCCGATCCGGGCGTGCTCGTCACTTTAGTCCGTACCTGGCCAGAGCAAAACGTCGCTCCCATCTATCGAATAACGTTGTCAAACTTCAACGTACCGCCTAACGGGCTTAACGCTTGAACGAGGGCGGTCCGCAGTACCAGACCGCCCCCCAGGCCGGCGATGTTCGGACGGAGGGCACGGTCCCCGCGGCTCTAGACTGCGGACCGAACAGCGTCGCCGTCACCTCGCAACGAAACGCACCATGTCTTCGTCGGGTCGATGTGGGCGCCCGGACCATGGCGCTACGTCGACCCTTGACGGCTCACGCTAGCGCCTCCTGGCCGCCCTCGCACGCTAGAAGCGCGCGTGGATGTCGCGGTAGCCGCCCACTTCACGCGTCACCAGCGGCGTGCGCTCGGGCACCATACCGAAGCGCGCATTGATATCGCGATAGCCGTTGGACGCTTGGACGGCGTGAGCGGCTGTCGCCTGTTGCTTGACGAGCACAGGCGGGTTGCGCGCAAACGCGATGCCACTCAGTGAAACGCCAAACGCAACGACCATGATCTGACGAAACGAACGCGTAGCCATGACTGTCTCCTCGCTCCTGCGGAGCGCGCACCCTGCACGGCCGCGGCAAACGCACCGTGCGCTTGCCTGGGTCGACCGTTTCTCAGCGTGCTTGCAGATTGGTACGCGGGACTCGGCAAGCGGTTTCAGATTTGGAAACCGTGCTGAGACAAGCGGACGTTCGAGCATCAGACCGGGACGGATTGCCAAAATGGCGGCTATTGCCAGTATTTTCAGGGTGCCGGGCGCCTCAGCGTCTTCGGAGCCGTCCCTGGACTAGGCTCTCGCGCGTGAAGTGCTCGACGTGGCTGGGCTGGCCCCTGGCTCTCGCTCTGATGGCCTGGTGTGGCGTGGCGGCTGCCAACGGACGCTTCCCGCGCGCGCAGCGCGTCGTGGAGGATGCCAGCGACCCGGCGCGACTCGCTCTTTACGGGACCTACGGGCTGATGACCTCGGCGGACGCCGGGCAGAGCTGGCAGTACATCTGCGAGGGCGCCACTGGCCCGTTCGCGGGCGAGGCCCCGCTGCTGGAGCTTTTGCCCGAGGGGCGCATCGTGCTGAGCAGCGACACCGGTCTGCGCGGCTCGACGTTCCCTGCCTGCGCTTGGCGCAGCTTGCTCGAGCCGGTGCTGCCGAACGCAGTGCTGGACATCACCCGCTCGCCCGAGAGCGAAAGCACGCTCTGGGCGCTGATCAGCGAGCCCGAGATCAACGTCGGGTTTCATAGCGCCGTGCAGCGCTCCGACGACGGGGGTGAGCACTGGTCGGCGACCGAGCGCGTGCCAGACGGGCTGATCGCGCGCGGCGTGACCATCGACGTCGCGCCCTCGCGGGCCGAGCGCGTGTACCTGAGCGGCTTGAACGCGCTCGGTGCCGGTGTCCTGGTGCGCTCCGACGACGGGGCCCAGAGTTGGCAGGCGTTCCCGGTGCCGGGCACCACGTCCACATCGCTGCCCTACATCGCGGCGGTCGACCCCAGCGACGCCGAGCGACTGTACCTGCGCAGCGACGCGCTGGAGATCCACGACGGCGAGCTGCAGCCGAACGACGCGCTGTTCTTCAGCGCCGACGGTGGTACCAACGTGACACGCGTCTTCAGCCGTCGCGCCAAGCTGCTCGGCTTCGCACTTTCGCCCGACGCCACGACGGTCGTGCTCGGCTACGGTGATCCGGTCTTGTTCTCGTACGAGGTCGAGCCCGAGCAGACGGGCTTGTATCGGGCGCGCGTGGCCGATCTGCTGAGCGATGCCGTCGACCCAGCCACTGCGTTCGAGAAGGTGTTCGCCGGCAGCGTGACCTGTCTGCGCTGGACGGCGCAGGGACTGTACGCCTGCCTGTCGCAAGCCGAGCAGGGCTTCGAGCTCGGGCGCGCCGCAGACGCCGAGTTTTCGCTCGACGTGAAGCAGCCGTTCGAGCCGCTGCTCGATCTTCATCGAGTCTTGCCACTCAGCTGCGACAGTGACACGGCGGCGGCGACCTGCGTCACTGACGAAAACTATGGTTGGCCCTTCGTGTGCACCAAGCTCGAAGCCGACTGCAGCTACGGGCAGAGCGCGGGCGGCGCAGGCGGCGAGCCCAGCGCACCTGCGCCGAGCGAAAGCGCCGGCCAAGGCGGCGCTCCCGGCCGCGCGGGAGCCATCAGCCAAGGCGGCGACGCTGTCGAAAACGTCGACCCCGGTAGCGTGCCTCGACGCGAAAAGGCTACTGATGGCGGCTGCGCTTGTCGCGTGCGTCCGAGCACCTCCACGCTCGACTGGCTGCTGATCGGGCTGGGATTGACGCAGCTCGCTCGCCGTCGACGGTGGCACCTCACCCAGCAGCGCCCCTACTGCCCCTGAGCCGGCTCGCGCTCGCGGCTTTGCCGCGCGACGTGGCTGGGCTAGAAATCGGGGGATGGGAAGCAGCAACGAGCACACGGGCCGGCGCGCCTTGAACGCCGCCCTCGAGCGCCTGGCGGAGCGCTGCCGAGCTCGGGCTGCCACCGTGGTCGACGAGGGCTTCGCGGTCTGGGGTGAAGCCTACGCGGGTGGGGACTTGAGCTCACCGCTCGTGGAGAAGGTCGATCGCTTCTACCGCACCGAAATCGAGCCGCGCATTCCGGAGATGCGGCGCGGTATCTCGATCGGCATGCAGAACGTTTCGGGACCGGACTACTACGTGGCCAAGTCGTTTGCGTCGCTGTACGTGGTGGTGGTGTGGTTCGGCGGACCCTTCACGGTGGCGCCGGCGCACGACGTGCTGTCGGCGGCGCTACCCGAAATCGAGGCGCTCACGCTGGCGCTACCGCCCTGGGACGGCCCGGATGCGACCAGCGGAGCAGCCAGGCAAAGGGCGGGATGAGCGACGTCGAGGCCGCCCTGACCACCCTGCACCGGGCGGCGCTCGGCGACTTCGTGGCCGAGCGCAAGCGCTTGAGCGCCGAGCTGAAGGCGGCCGGCGACAAGCTGGGCGCGGCGCGCATTGCCAAGGTCGCCCGCCCGCCCGTCTCGGTATGGGTGGTCAATCAGCTGTGGTGGCAAGAGCGGGAGGCGTTCGAAGCGCTGCTCGAGGTGGCGGCTCGCGTCAAGAGCGGGGAGCGCGACGCCAGCAAGCTGCACCGCGAGGCGCTGGCCAGACTAAAGGAGCTCGCTGCCGCTCGGCTGGAGGCCGCCGGCAATGCCGCCAGCGAGGCCACGCTGCGCCGCGTCACGACGACTCTGTCGGCGCTGGCGGCCAGCGGCGGCTTCGCTCCCGATCCGGAAGGCGCGCTCGGCGCCGATCGCGATCCGCCTGGGTTCGAAGCGCTCGGCGATTTCGCCAGCACCCCGCGAGTCGCTCCGGCGGACCAAGAGCGACTCGCTAGTGAGGAGCGGGCACGCCGGCAGGCCGAGCGCGAGCAGCTGTCGGCATCGCGCCGCGAGGCGCAGGCGCTGCTGGCTACCCGGCAGCGCGACCTGGCGCGCCTGTCGCGCGAGCTAGAGGAGGCCGAGCAGGGCGTGAAACAGACTCAGGCGCTGCTCGGCGAGCTCGACGAACGACTGGCTAGCCTTTGATGACGCCGCAGCCGATGCGGCCGCCGGCGTTGCCGGTGGGCTGACCGCCGTCGTCCTTCTTCGCGTGGACGATGATGGAGCGGCCCACGAACGACGCAACGTCAGTTGCTTTCAGGTTGGCCCCAGGCGCGGTGATGTCGAGTGTGCCCTTGCCGTCTTTGCCGATGGTGATGTTGCCCAGATCACCCAAGTGGCGCTTTTCAGCGCCGGGTAGACCATGATCCTTACTCTGCGGATTGAAGTGACCTCCCGCGCTCGCCCCATCCGCAGCGCTGCAGTCGCCCTTTTCGTGGACGTGCGCCCCGTGCTCACCGGGCTCCACGCCCTCGAGCGTCAGCACGACGTGCACGCCGCCTTCGGTCTCCGTCAGCACGGCCTTGCCCGAGAGCTTGGAGCCGCTCTTGGCTTCCATCGGCACTTCGATGCCGCGCGTAGCGGGAGCCGCGGCGGCGTCTGCGCTCGGTGCGGAGGCGGCGGCGGGCTCAGGCGAAGTTGCTGGCGGGGGCTCGGCAGGCGCGGGCATCGACGCCTCGGGCGCAGCCGCCGGCTCCGCTGGCTGACCGGCACAAGCCGCAACGATGAACCCCAAGACGATGCCCGTGAATCGCGTCACTGTCTTCATGAGCCAGGGTCACTACACCAGGTCCTAGGCGACGTCGACCGAGAGCCAGCTCCACGACGTCACGCGACCTCTGTAAACGTCAGAGCGCGACAGCTACGCCGAGGCTGACTGACACCCAAACGCCAC